>JAMQPJ010000327.1 GCA_023717585.1 Thermoanaerobaculia bacterium | reverse complement strand
ACGTCGCGCAGAACGTCGCCCGGCGCCACGGCGCGCGCGATCCAGACATCGAGCGGTCCCCCCGTCATCTCGGGCAGGATGCCCGCGGGCGGCTCGAGGTCGAGCCTCACGAATGACAGCGCGCCGTCCGGAACCGCGCGGTGCATGACGCGGGCGAGCGCCGGGCGGAAGCCGGGCACGACGGAGAGGACCGTGTAGAGGCCCTCGGCCGCGTCCCCGAGCACGAACGTCCCGTCGCGGTCGCTCTTCAGGAATTTCACGACGGTCGCTCCGCCGGCCGTCACGCCGCGCACGATGAGCGACACGCCTGGAACGGGAACGCCGCCGGCGCGCACGATGCCCGAGAGGGGCGCGCGACGGGCCCCGGCCTCGCCCGCGACGGCGGGCCAGGCCAGGAGTACGGCCGAAGAGGCAGCGGCGAACACCGCGGCGCCGAGGCGTTGTGTCGGGCGCTTCGAAAGAGTCACAGCCCCCCCGTGGCTCCTATCATCCGCCCGGCTTCCGCACCGCGTCAACCGCCTTCGAGACTCAGGCTCAGGTGGCGGGCCCGAAGCCCAGGGTGGCGCGGACCACGTGCCGGGCGATCGAAGGGTTCTCCTTCAGGCGCCGCGTCGAGTAGGCATACCAATCCCGCCCGTAGGGCACGTAGACCCGCAGCCTGTGGCCGGCGTCGAGGAGGCTGCGCCGGAGGACGGGGTCCACCCCGAGGAGCATCTGGAACTCGTAACGGTCCGGCCCGAGCTTGAGCCGGTCTATCGTCTCCAGCGCGCGCTCGACGCAGGCCTCGTCGTGCGTCGCGATGCCGACGTAGCAGCCCGCGGAGAGGAGTTTGTCGACGAGGGCCGCGAAGCTCGCGATGACCGTCGCGCGGTCCTTCCAGGCGATCGTGCGGGGCTCGACATAGATGCCCTTGCAGATCCTCACGTTCATCGAGGCGGCGATGAGGCCGTCGAGATCGCGAAGGCTGCGCTTCAGGTAGGCCTGGATCACGGCGCCCACGGCCGGGAACTTCGCCTTCAGCTCGAGTGCGAGCCGGAGAGTCGAATCGGTGTACGGGCTGTCCTCCATGTCGAGGCGCACGAACATCCCGTGGGCCGAAGCGCGCGTGCAGATCTCGGTGCAGTTGCGGAGCGCGAGCGCCTGGTCGATGGCGAGGCCCACCGCCGTCGGCTTCACCGAGATGTTCGCGTCGAGGCCGCTCGCCCCGATCGCGTCGATCATGCGCAGGTACTGATCCCGCATCGCCTCCGTCTGTTCGGGACGGGTCACGCTCTCTCCAAGGATGTCGAGGGTCGCCATCGCGCCCTCGGCCGAGAGAGCTCGCACCGTGGCGAGGGCGTCGTCGAGCGAGTCTCCCGCCACGTAACGGGAGGCGACGCGCTTCACGAGCGAGCGGGGGACGAGCGGAAGCGCCGTCACGACGAGCCGGTCGAAGAGAGCGGTCATTCGGGCTCCGGGGTGCGGGCCAGGACGAGCGCCCGCACGTCGCGAGCCCCTGTCTCGCGCAGGGCGCGCGCCGCCGCGAAGAGCGTCGCGCCCGTCGTGACGACGTCGTCCACGAGGACGAGGACCCGCCCGCGGGCCCGACGGGAAGCGGCGAACGCTCCCTCCACGTTTCCGCGGCGCAGCGCCGCGGGCAGCGTGGATTGAGGGGGCGTCTCACGCGTGCGGGAGAGGAGCGCGCGCCGCGGCGTCCCGAGGAGGCGCCCGGTCTCGTCGGCGAGAAGCATGGCCGGATCGTACCCGCGTTCGCGATTGCGCCGGCGGGTCGAGGGCACGGGCACGAGCGCGTCGGCACCCGAGGCGATCGCGGTCGACCGCGCGAGGGCGGCGAGGCGCCCGCCAAGAGGCGCGGCGAGGAGATCCCAGCCGCCGAATTTGAAGGCGTGATGGAGGGTGCGCAGCCCGCCGGCGTAGAGCCCGAATGCCGCGGTGCGCGTCACGTCCGGGGGGTGAAGGCGGCAGGCGGCGCACGGGGAGCCGCCGGTCGGGAGCGCGCAATGCGGGCATGAGAAGGCCGCGTCGAGAACGGGGAGCGCCGCCCAGCAGGAGCGGCACACGCCGCCGCCGCCGAGGTCGGCGCGCGGCGCCTCGCAGACGGC
>JAMQPJ010000323.1 GCA_023717585.1 Thermoanaerobaculia bacterium | reverse complement strand
CGGCGCGCTGGCCGCGGGAGAGCAGGAAGGCTCGATCCAGGTGCTCTCTCGCCCGCTCACGCGATCCGCCGGCGGACGGCGGTCGTCCTCCGTCCCAGGCGATGAAGAAGTCGTGTATGGCGCCGGCATCGAAGGCCTCGTCGAGAGCGAGGGCGCGCAGGGCCAGCGCCTCGACGAGCCCCTGGTCGGCCGTCAGCTCGGCATCGCCCTTGGAAAGCGAGATCTCCGCCCCCCACGCGACCGCGGTCCAGTAGAGAAGCGGAACATCCCGCTTCTCCGTCTCGGCGAGGGCCGGGGCGGTGTCGGTGCGAAGGCGACTCTGGAATCCGCGATGCCGTTCCTCCAGGCCTCTCAGGCCGTAGGCGCGGGCACGCCGGTAGAGCCGCTTCGCCCGTTCCCGGAGCTCCGTGGCGCGGGCCAGATCCTTCGCCTCGACGAAGTCCGCCTCGCAGTGGACGAACGCGAAGGCGTACTCCGTGAAGCCGCTCGCGGCCGACAGGAGGAGCGTCACGTTCTGCGGTGACGTCTCCAGGAGGCCCTCCACTACCTTGAGGCCGAACGGGGCCGCGGCGGCGACAAGCTCCGGGTCGTCGTCTCGCGCGTAGGTCGCACTGCCTTCGGCGATGGCCGTGCCGATCGTGTCCACCGCGACCTTCCTCATGGAGCAGCCGGGGAAGACGACGAGGAGGCCGGCAAGAAAAGCCGACGAGAGAGGGGCAGTCTTCAGGTGCGAGGGGCGGGGACTCACCGCTGGGGAGGATAGAACGCCAGGGGCCGAACCCAGAAGGTCCGGCCCGAACGGATGCCGCGCGTCAATGGGTCGCGCGGTCTTCCTCCCGGCTGCGCGCCGCGAGGAGGACGATGATTCCGAGGACGGCGTAGGCCGCGGCGAAGTGAAACGGGACAGGGGAGCCGGCGCGCCAGGGCAGAAAGAGGGTACCGGTCGGGGTCGAAGAGTGGATCACGCCGAAGAGGCAGAGAAGTGCCCCCGCGAAGAACGCGAGCGCGCTTCGGATAAAACGCCGGTCGATGAGATCCGCGGTCGCGGCGCCCCATATCAGGGCGGTGATGACGAAGCCGTTTCCGAGCATTGTCAGCGCGCGCAACGTCTCGCCGGTTTCGCCGCCGGGAGGGGCTGCACCCGGTGGCAGGAGCGCCCTCGCTTCGAGCGCCGCGACGAAGGCGAGAGACGGCAGCGTGGCGACCGCGACGGCGGCCGCATGGCGGGACGGAGTCGCGGTGAACGCCTGCGCCAGGACTTCGATGCCGATGTAGATCAGGATCGGAGCGACCGCCGCGGCGGGGATCCAGTCGACGAGCAGCGGCAGGTATCCGAGGATTCCGCCGAGGCCGACGAAGAGCCCCGTCGCCACGGCGTAGCCCGCGCCCGCTCCCATCTTCTTGTAGGCCGGGTGGCCGATGTAAGGCGTCGACTCGACGACGCCGCCGCAGAGCCCGGCCGCCACCGTGCAGAGGCCCTCCGTCGCGAGGATCGCGCGCGTGTCGTATTCGTCGCCCGCGGCGGCCGCGCTCTCGGTGTTGTCGATTCCTCCGACGATCGTCGAGAGCGCGAACGGCAGGGCGATCGGCAGGTAGACCCAGGCGAGGGACAGCCCGCCCAGGAAAGCGAGGCTCGGCCACGGGACGGAGAGGTGGAGCGGCGCCGCTTCGTGGAGGACCGGCGCGAGCAGCGGGCTGTGAAGTCCTGCGGCCGAAAGCGCCCACGAGACCGCGACCGCGGCGATCACGGAGATGAACGCTCCCGGCAGGCCTCCCGGCAGCCTCACCCGGCCGAGCAGCGTGATCAGAATCACGCCGAGCCCGACGAAGCCCACGATCGGATCGGCGAAGACCTTGAGCAGGGGAAGCAGGCCGATGAGCGCAATTCCCGCGCCGCCGATCGAGCCGAGCAGGGCCGCCCGCGGAAGGGCGGTGCGGACGGCGTTGCCGAACATCGCGAGGCCCGTCTTGAAGAGGCCGACGAGAACCGTCACGGCCATGCCCATCTTCCAGGAGAGAAGCGCGTCGCCCGTCGCGAGATAGGCCGGCCCGAGGACCGCGAAGGACATTCCGAAGACGCTCGGGGCGTTGAGTCCGAGCGGCATCGCGGTCACGTCGTTGCGGCCGGTCCGGCGGGCGAGCCGGCGGGCGAGGAACGCGTAGACGAGATCCCCGACGAGGACCCCGATGGCGGTGCCCGGCACCATGCGCTCGAGCACGATGTCCCGGGGAAAGTGGAAGGCACCGATCAGGATCGTCGCGAGGATGACGAGGTTCGCGACATTGTCGAACATGAGCGCGAAGAACGCGTTCAAGTCTCCGGCGCGGAAGAACGGTCGACGTGAGGGCATGGCTCGAAGGTTGCGCGGATGGTATGCCAGCCGGGGGTGACTACGCGCCCCACCTCACCGCTATAATTCCTGCACAAACAAGAAGGAGCTGGTCATGAGGCGAGTTGTTCTCTTTGCCGCGACGCTCGGTCTATTGGTCGTTTCTCCGGTCCCGTCCCTCGCACAGGAAGCCCGGCCCACCGAGGTGACGCGGCCCGGCCCGAGCGAAGGAGCACGCGAGGTGGCCGCGCTGAAACGAGAGCTGGAGAAGCTGAAAACAGAGGTGACCGCGGCGAAAAAACAGGTCGAGGAGTTGAAGAAGACCCAGAACAGCATGAACGCCCGCGTCGAAACGCTGCTCACGCACCGCCACCAGCTCTTCCTCGACTTCCTGCGCGCGGACGCGTTCTTCCCGCAGGCGAAAGGGACGTTCTTCGTCACCACTCCTTCGCCCGACAGCCTGACCAAGACAAGCGGCCCGGTCGCCGGCCCGAAGTAGTTTTTTTCGCGGCCCGCGTCGAACCGTCGGCGCACGGTGCAAAAGTAGCACCCGGCGGGCGCGCCCGCCGGGTGTAGCCCTGCCGTTCGTTCAGCCGCCGATGGGTTTGCCGCCCCGTTCCGGATCGTCGGGGTCTTCGGCACCCGAAGTCGTCGCGACGGGGCCGAGGCCGAGGAGAAGCAGAAGCAATGCGAGAGCGTCCATATCTTCCTCCTGTGGGCGCGCGCCGGTATCCGGCGCACGCGTGGAGGCGGGAGACGTGAGCGCTCAGCTTTCCGCCTGTTACACCCTAATAGACAGTTGGCAGAGGCGGTTTTCAACCGCGGCCCGGGGCGCGAGACGAATAAAGTTTATCTACGCGCGCCGGGCGGCGCGGAAGGGGAGGACGAATCCGTCTCGCGCGGCCCCGAGGTGCTCGCGCACCTCTGAGACGAGACCGACGTCGACGTCGCCCGGGTCGAGGCGCGCCGCCAGCTCGGTCCACGCGGGATTGCCCGCGAGGTCGGTGACGGCCACGAGCCGCCCGATCTCGCGCAACGCGTCGATCATCTCGCCCGTACGCCCGAGGCGGCCGAGGCACTCGGCGGCGCCAAGGCGCGTGACGACCATGTCCTCCTCGAGGCCGAGCCGGACGGCCTCGGCGGCAACCACCCCGAAGCTCGCGAGCGCCCGACCGTAGTCGCCGCGGAGGAACTCGAGATCCGCGAGGCCTTGCCGCACGCCGAAGACGAGCGCGTCCAGCCGGTGTCGGCGCGCGACCTGGAGCGCCTGCGCGAAACCCTGCTGCGCGGCCTCGAACCTGCCGAGGAGCGCGAGAGAGCGCGCCCGATTCAGAAGGAGCGCCGCAAACGCGTTCGCATCGCGCTCGGGATCGAGGCGCTCGACGCCCGCGTCGAAGCTCGCGAGCGCCCGGGCGGGATTGCCGCGCTGGACGAGCATCTGGGCGAGCATGCACTCGGCGCGGCCGACCCAGTGATCCTGCGCGAAGTCCGCGAAAACGCGGGCCGCCCGCTTGAAGAGCCGCTCGGCCCGCCCGAACACGCCCTCGAAACAAAGGACGCTCGCCTCGAAGTAATCGCAGAGGGCGCCGTTGAACGGATCGTCACCCAGGGTCGCGAAATCGGTGCGCGCAGCCACGGCCGCCGCGCGCGCCTCGTGGAGGCGCCCGATGTTCAGGAGGGCTTGCGAGGCGAGGAGCCGCGCTTCCGCGTGCAGCAGCGCGGACGAGACCGCGGGCGCCCCGGCCCCCGCCGCCGGCTCCGGCCCGTCCGCGACGGCCTCGATCGCCTCCGCAAGGGCGAGGGCGCGCTGCGGCACCGCGGCCGCGAACGCGCCGCGCTGGGCGGCATAGAGGAGCGCGAGGCGCCCGCCGGTCCGGGCGGCGAGGTTTCGGACTCTCCCTTCGAGGTCGGCCTGCGCGTCGCGCGCGGACTCGAGGAGCGTCTCGGCCTCGCCGAGTGCGGCGTCCGCGCCCTCGCGGAGGCGCGCGAGGCGCTCGCTTCTCTCGGCCGCCCACAGCGGCGCGGGATAGGGTGCGGCGGCCTCGATCTCCTCCTGGAGGATGCTCTCGAGCTGGATGGCGCCCGCGAGGTCCCTGAGCGCGGCTTCGCGGCGCGCGCAGGTCGGGCAGAGCGCGACGTGACCGCGGGCCTCGTCCGGCGCGTCGGCGTCGCGCCCGATCGCGAGGGCGAGGAGCTCGACTTCGGCGGGGTGGGCGTTCAGGCGAGGCACGTCTTCATCCTCTTGATGCACTGGTTGATGCGCTTCCAGACTGCGGGCACCGTGCACCCCGAGTCCGCTGCCGCTTCGGCCAGCGAGACCTGGAGGACGCAGTACGAGCGGAGGAGCCGGCGGCAGACGGGCGTCAGGCGGCGGAGAGCGCCGCGCACGTAGACGGCGGTCAGGAGGCGCTCGGAGCCTTCGGTTTCCGTGGGTGCGCCGCCGAGAGAGGTCTCGAGCTCCAGGTGCCGGGCGCGTTGCTCGAGGCGGTTCGCGCAGCGGTTGAAGAACGTGCTCACGAGATAGCCCTCGGTATTGCGCACGCGAGGGCGCTTGACGAGCACGGCCTGGAAGATGTCCTGCACGAGGTCCTCGGCCTCCTCGGGCGTGCAGCCGAAGCGCCGGACGCCGACGGCGATCAGGCGCGGCCGCAAGTGGCCGTCGAGCCGCTCCCAGTCCCAGGCATCCGAAGGCATGCCAGCGGCGGCGTCCCTGAAGGACGCGTCCGAGCCCGGAAGAATGTCGTTCTGGCTCGCGCCGGGCGACATGCGCACCTCGACCCCCTTGTCCAGCGTACGTTGAGCCAGCCCTTACATCAAGGACATCGAATGATGGTGGTTGAAAAACGCCCTCGCCAACTGTCTATAGGTATGGAGGGTTCTCCGGCCGCCAGGCCGGAGCCTCCGGGGAGACCGAGTGGAGCAGGACGAGGAAAAGCGGGTCCGGGTCGAGGCGCAGCGCGCACAGGCGGCCCGGATGGAAGCTGTCGGCCAGCTCGCCGGTGGGATCGCGCACGACTTCAACAACCTCCTTACTGCGATCCTTGGCTACGCCCAGCTCCTGTCGGAGCGCCCGCTGGGTGAGGCCGCCCTCTCCGAAGTCGCCGAGATCGGCCGCGCCGCCGAGCGCGCCGCCTCGCTGACGCGGCAGCTCCTCGCGTTCAGCCGCCAGCAAGTCCAGAGAAACGCGATCTTCGTCCTGAACGACGTCGTGTCCGACACGGAGTCGATGCTCGCGCGGCTCCTCGGCGAGGACGTTCGCATCGTCAAGGACCTCGCGCCCGACCTCGGGCGCGCCAAGGCCGATCCCGGCCAGCTCGAGCAGGTGCTCGTAAACCTCGCGGTGAACGCGCGCGACGCGATGCCGAGGGGCGGGACGCTCCGGATCGAGACGCGCAACGTGGACCTCGACGAGGCGTACGTCGCGGCGCATCCCGCCGGGACGCCGGGCCCTTACGTCATGCTCGCCGTCGGCGACGACGGCTGCGGGATGGACCCCGCGACTCTCTCGCGGATCTTCGAGCCCTTTTTCACGACGAAGCCGGCCGGGAAGGGGACCGGCCTCGGACTCGCGACGGTCTACGGGATCGTGAAGCAGAGCGGCGGCTTCGTCTGGGTCTACAGCGACCTCGGCCACGGCTCGACTTTCCGGATCTACCTGCCCCGCGTCGAGGATCGGGCGACGGACCGGCAAGTGTCGGGCACGCCGCGGCGCAAGCCGCCGGGGGGGACTGAAACCGTACTCCTCGTCGAGGACGACGAGGCCGTGCGGCGTTTCGTCCGGAGAGTCCTCGAGCAGAACGGGTACACGGTCTTCGAGGCCGCGTCCGGCCCGGAAGCCGTGAGCGTCGCGCGCCCGAATGCCGCCGCGATCCAGCTCGTCGTGAGCGATGTCGTGATGCCGGAGATGAGCGTGGCGGTCCTGAGACGCCGCCTCGACGGCCTCGGCGTCAGGGCCCCCATCCTCTACATGTCGGGCCACCCGACCGACGCGGTTGCGATGCGGGGGGTCGAGGCCGGGAACGTCGCGTTCCTTCAGAAGCCGTTCACGCCGGGAGAGATCCTCTTCAAGGTGCGGAGGGTTCTGGACGGCCGTTGACGCCGCCAGGTTTACGTCTGAACATGGCGGAACAGGCCGGGCGGCGGAAAGAGCCTTCGACCACCCGGGCAGGAGGGTCTCTTCATGCGGCCTCGTTACCTGCCGTCTCTTCTCGTCGTGGCTCTTCTGCTCCCTGTCTTCGGCTGCGGAATGCTCGGGGGATTACGATCCGGAGGCGACTCGAAAGCACGTGTTCTCGTCGAGCTAGCCCCCGACTCCTCGACGCTCTTCGTCCCGGTCATTCTGTCGTCATCGGGCCTGCAAGACGCCTTTTTCACGTCGGAAATGGTCCTCACGAACCGCGGCACCACGCAGGCGTCAATTGCGTACACGTACGTCGCCTCAAACGGCGGCGGGAGCGGCTCCGGCAATGACACCCTCGCGCCCGGCGAGCAGCGGGTGATCCCGGACGCGATCTCGTATCTCCGCTCGCGCGGCGTGCCGATTCCCGACAGCGGAAACCGCGTCGGAACGCTGCGGGTCGCGTTCACGGGGCTCTCCTCGGCTTCGGCGGGCGCGGTCACGGTCCGGACGACGACTCCCGTGCCGCCGACGGCGCCCACGGGCCGGGCGGGGCTCGCGTATGCCGGCGTGGCGGCCCCGCAGCTCCTCACCGGGACCGCTTATCTGTGCGGCCTGCGGGAGAACGCTTTCGACCGGACGAACGTCGCCATCCAGAATGCCGGGGACGCGGACGTCCGGATCCGCCTGACATTTCTCGCGGGAGATGGCTCGTCGGCGACGGGCTCGGTCGAGGACACGCTCTCGCCGGGCGGCTTCAAGCAGTATCGGCTCCCCGACATCGCCTCGGGGGCGGCGAACGGATTCGTACGGGCCGAACGGGTCTCCGGGACCGGAACCTATTACGCCTACGCGGTCATCAACGACAACGTGACGTCCGACGGCTCTTTCGTGACGCCTCTCGTCGAGAGCTCGCTCCTGAACCGCGCGGGCCTCACGCTCCCCGTCGTCGTCGAAACGAGCAGCTTCTCCACCGAGGTCATTCTCACGAACTTTTCGACCGTCGCGAAGCAGGTCACGCTCGCGTACGTCTCGGACACCGTGAGCACGGCCGACAGGACGGCCAGCTATACCGTGACTCTCGCTCCGGGCGAGCAGAGGATCCTGCCCGCGTACGTGCAGCTCCTCCGGGACAACGGCGCCCTCGGCATCGGCCCGGCGGGTCCCACGTACACCGGGTCCCTTTTCGCCACGGTCGCCGGCGGCGACGTCGGCGGACTCTTCCTCGGTGCCCGCACGTCGAACCCCGGCGGCGGCGGCCGTTACGGGCTCTTCTACGCCTCGCGTCCTTTCGGCACCGCGGTGACCACGGAGGCCTGGCTCTACGGCCTCCAGCAGAACGCGGAAAACCGGACGAACCTGGCTCTGATCTCGACCGGAGAGGTCGATTCGAATCCCATCACGCTCCGCATCGAGATCTTCGACGGCGCGAACGGCAGCAAGGTCGCTACGGTCGAGGGGGATCCGACGACGACTCTCGCGCGGCGCGGCTTCAAGCAGATCGGCACGATCCTGAACCAGTACGCGGGCGGAGTCTCCCAGGCCTACGCGCGCGTCACCCGGACGAGCGGTCAGAACGGCTTCATCGTCTACGCCGTCGTGAACGACGGGGGGAACCCCGGAGAGCGCAGCGGCGACGGCGCCTTCGTGGCGCTGGATACGCAGACGGCGGTAAACGCCACGTTCTCGGGTGCGTGGAACAACACGACGTTCGGCAGTACGGGCAACGCCTCGCTCACGATCACGGGCGACTCCTACACCCAGAGCTACTCCGGTACCTCCACCGTGGACGGCAACGTGTTCGGCAGCGCGGCGCCGCCGCCCGAGATGTACGCGAACATCTTCACTCCTTCCGGCGGGACCTTCACGACGCACTCGAGCTTTTACGGCGACGTCACGATGACCGTGCTGCCGAACGGGACGTTCACCATGAGCGCGGAGAACATCCCGAGCGTAAACGTCAGCCGCGCGACCTGCTCGGGCACGATCACGCCGCCCGGACCGAACGCGCAGACGATCACGGCCGGCTCGACCATCTTCTTCCGCGGCGGAGGGAGCGCGAACTGCGTGACGACGCTGAACCGGCAGCCTTGAGGTCCCGGTCGAGCGCTCCGAGTGGCTAACTGGGTCCCCCGTTCCCGGTCGGCCCCGGTTTCAACGCCGGGTCGAGGTTGACGAGGACGGCCTGCCGGTCCCAGTTTCCCACGCCGAAAATCCGGAAGACGAGGACGTACTCGCCCTTCGCGAGCGGCTTCTCGGCGGTAAGCCGCCACATGCCGCCGGGGTCGCCGTCGGCCACGATTCTGACCCCGTTCAGCGAGCTGAGGCGGTCACCCGGCTTGGCGCCATCGAGCCGGTAGGCGTTCACGCTCAACTTCTCGATCTTCCCGAGGAACGACGGGAAGATGCCGCCTGCCTTCGCACTCGCCCAGAGCCTGGTCGAGACCGGCTTCGTCGACATCCAGCAGACGTCCTCGCCGTGCTTGATCGCGTGGATGCGCGCCGCGGTCGCCTCGTCCGTCAGCGGGACGGTCTTCGGTCCGTCGATCGTCAGCTCGGCGCAGTGGCCGTTGCGGTGGACGCACATCATCTCGCCTTTGGCGTCGTTCGCGGCGCACCGCTTGCTCTGGGGCCCGGAAGAGAGCGCCGGGCCGGTCAGCAGCAGCGCCGCCAGGAGCGGCACGATCCGTGTCTCTATCCTCATCATCCTCATCGGGGGCCTTTCGCGGTTAACGGCCGGCGCGAGGCCTGCAGGGACCCCTGCCGGACGGCTCGACAATCCGAAGAGTCGGGAAATATTCTTCCACCTTAAAGCACATTCTATTCCGCGAACGATCGGGCCGCTCCGCGGAACCGGAACCTACTCACGGCCGTTGTTAAGGTCATGAAGCGGAGAATTGCGCCGGCGCTGTATTGCCTCTGGGCGGCGGTCGCGATCGGCTTCTCGATTGCCCTCGCCGGTCTTTCGCCCGAGAGCGTGACTCGCCTTCTCGTGATCGGGTTCCTGTTCGGCCAGGTCGCATTGCGTGCGACGTTGGTGAAGGCTCTACCGGGGCTGGCGCCGAAGACGCGCTTCATCGTTCTGGGAACCCTCCTCGCCGCAGTGGTGGAGGGCTTCCACATGATCTCGATGCCGGTTTTCCAGTCGCTGCGCATCGGCGGGGGAACGTCGCTCGCGCAGGGGCTGAAGTTCTACGCGCTGGACCTGCTCTTCACGGCGCCGGCTTACCTCGTGATCTTCTCGGTGATCTGGTTTTTCGTCGGCCGGTATCGATACTCGACGTGGCAGTACGTGATCGTCATGGGACTCGCGCAGGCGCTGGGCGACGGCGGCCTCTTCTTCTTCGTGAGGGCCCCGGCGATGCTCTTTTTCATCCCCTATCCCATGACGAACTACCACGCGATCAACGTCGTTCCGTTTCTGGCGGTTCGCGACCAGCTGGGGCCCGGGCGCGCCGGGAGCGCCCGGGCGTACCTCGCCGTCCCGGCCGTGGTCGGGACGTACCTCGTCTGTGGAGCGATCATCAAGCTCGTTGGCCGGTGGTTCGGACTGGAATCGAGCTGACACGCCGGTCGATCGTCGTTTTCGAAGGCCCTCGTCGCGGTCTTCAGAAGGACCAGCCCGATCAGCTTCCTGAGGTAGTCTCTGCCGCGAGTGTCCAGTCAGATAGATCCCCTGATCGGGAAAAGCGTCTCCCATTACTCGGTCGTTCGCCGACTCGGGAGCGGCGGGATGGGCGTCGTCTACGAGGCGGAGGACTCGCGTCTCGGCCGCAGCGTCGCGCTGAAGTTCTTGCCCCCCGAGCTTGCCCAGGACACTCCGTCGCTCGAGCGTTTTCAGCGCGAGGCGCGGGCGGCCTCGGCGCTGAACCACCCCGGAATCTGCACGGTTTTCGCCATCGAGGAGCACGAGCGGCAGCCCTTCATCGTCATGGAGCTCCTCGAGGGCCAGACGCTGGCACAGATGATGACGGGGCGTGGGCAGTTCGAGATGGAGACGCTGCTCTCGATCGGCATCCAGATTGCCGACGCCCTCGAGTCGGCGCATGCACGGGGCATCGTGCACCGCGACATCAAGCCGGCGAACCTCTTCGTGAACGCGCGCGGGCAGGTGAAGATCCTCGACTTCGGCCTCGCCCGGATCGAGGGAGCGCGCCGGGGGACCGACGGGGCCGTCTCCCTCCTCGAGACCGTCGGAGCTCAGCACGACCTCACGACGCCGGGCACGTCGATGGGCACCATGTCGTACATGTCCCCCGAGCAGGCGCGCGGGCAGCTCGCCGACGCCCGCACGGACCTCTTCTCGCTCGGGACGGTCCTTTACCAGATGGCGACCGGTGCGCTGCCCTTCCCGGGCGAGACGTCCGCGGTCGTCTTCGACGCGATCCTGAACCGTGAGCCGCTCCCGGCCGCACAGCTGAATCCCGCGCTTCCACCCGATCTCGGGCGCATCCTCGACAAGGCGCTCGAGAAAGACCGGAACCTGCGCTACCAGGCAGCCACGGACCTGAAGACCGATCTCACGCGCCTGAAGCGCGACATGGACTCGGGCAAGAAGCGCGCGGCCGAGAAGACCGACTCGCGCGGGGGCGGAACCCGGCAGGCAGAGAAGTCCATCGCCGTCCTCTTCTTCGAGAACCTCTCCGGCGTGAAGGAGGACGAGTATTTCCGGGACGGGATCACCGAGGACATCATTACGGAGCTCTCGAAGATCAAGGGCCTCAGCATCTTCTCGCGCCCCACGGTCCTCGCCTATCGCGACAAGCAAGTGACGCCGGCCCAGATCGGGCAGCAGCTCAACGCGGCTTACGTCCTCGCGGGGAGCCTGCGCCGGGCCGGCAACCGGCTGCGAATCAACGCGCAGCTCGTCGACACGCACACCGACTTTCCTCTCTGGTCGGAACGGTACGACCGCCAGATGGAGGACGTCTTCGAGGTGCAGGACGAGATCGCGCGCAAGATCGCCGAAGCCCTCCGCATCACGCTCACCCCGCAGGAGGAGGCCGCCCTCGCCGCCAAGCCGACGGAGAACCTCCAGGCGTACGACCTGTACCTGCGCGGCAAGAGCTACGCGCGCCGGCTCACGCGCCAGGACTTCGAGTTCGCGCTCCAGATGCTCGAAAACGCCGTTGCGCTGGATCCGGACTTCGCGCTGGCCCACGCCGCCATCGCGAACGTCTGCGCGCAGACGCACTACAACTACGGGCGCGACCCCGTCTGGCTGGAACGCGCCAAGGCGGCCTCCCGGAAAGCCGTCGCCCTCCGCCCGCAGCTTCCCGAGCCGCTCGTCGCACAGGCCTGGATCCTGTACGCCGAAAGCGAGTATGACGAGGCGGCGCGGTGCGTGCGGCAGGCCATCGAACGCAAGAGCGACTGCGAGGGGGCCTACTACGTCCTCGGCCGCGTGCTCTTCGCGTCCGGGCGCTACCAGGATCTCGCGAACGTCGCGGACGCGGCCATGGAGGCGAGCGGTCACGACTACAACATCTACGTCCCGATCCAGAACGCCCTCGGCGCGCTCGGGAAGGATGAAACGCTCCGGAACGTCCGCCAGCGCCAGATCCTGGCGCTCGAGAATCACCTGAGGTCGGTTCCCGAGGATGCGCGCGCGCGTGTCCTCCTCGCAAGCGACTACGCGGTAACGGGCCGGCAGGAAGACGCCGTCCGCGAGGCAAACCTCGCGGTCGCCCTGCGCCCGAACGAGGCGACCGTTCTCTACAATGTCGCTTGTGTGTTCTGCGGGCTCGAGAACAAGGCGGAGGCCCTCGAGGCGCTCCGGAAGGCCTGGAACGCCGGTTTCAAGGACCCGGACTGGGCCCGCCGTGACCCCGATCTGGCCTTCCTGCACGGCGACCCCGAGTTCGAGCGGCTCTACCCCGAGCGCACGGCCGGCGGCTGAGCGTCCTCGGGCTAGGGGGCTTCGAGGCTTCCATAGATCCGCTCACGGAGGGCTTTCTCCTTCGCGAGATCACCGAGCTTGAGGTACACGTCGGCCAGCTTCAGAAGAGCGCCGGGAGACTCCGCCACGCTCCGCTCGTAGAGCCGGATCGCGGTGTTCCAGTCGCCCGCGAGAAACGCGGCGTCGCCCCTTCTTTCAGACCAATCCGCGGCGGGACGGCTGCTCCTTTCGAGGCGCTCGATCATCCGGTCGGCGTAACCGGCCGCCGCATCGGCAAACCCGTTCAGGAACAGCGCGACGAAGTACTGCTCGGCGAGCATGCGCGTCTCCAGGGCCTCGCAGCGTCTTCGCGACTCGCCTGCGCCCGGCGAGGCCGTGCCTTCCGCGAGCAGCTCTTCGGCGGGCTGCCGCAGCACCTCCTCCGCGCGGGTCAGATCACCCCGCGCGGCGCCGACGATCGCGAGCGCGAGCGTGTACCTCGGATCGCCCGCCCATTCGGCGGACGAAGCGCCGAGGACTTCGTCCGCCTCGACGAACCGGCCGAGCGCCGCCAGGGCGAGCACGGCGGAAAGGCGATAGAGACGGCCCGGAGATCTCGAGGAGGCCGACTCGAAGTGCGTGAGGGCCCGGGCCGGGTCGCCGTTCGCGAGCGCCTCGCAGCCTTCGCGCCACTCGCCGGCCGCTTCCAGAAGATCCGCCGGCCGGCCGGAAAGCCCGTTGGATCGCACGCGCGGGTGAGGCTTCCGACCCGTCGCGAGCGCCTCGAGCCGCTCGAGCGCGCCCGCTCTCCTCAGCGCGGCCACGTCCGAAGCGTCGAGGCCGAGATCCGCGGGCTCGGAGAAGGGGAGACACGCGGGACGGCCCTGAAGGAGGCTACCGTCTCGGAGGAGGCTCTCCACGAAGAGCCGGCGCCGCCCGGGCGCGACGAAGGGCAGCATGGAAATCCGCTGGTCGGTTCCGATGACTACGTCGTCGACGTAGTAGACGACCTCCGACACGTCGTCCTCGACGTCGCCCACGAACGAGAACGTGTTCACGATCGAGCCGGGCTGGCTCGCGGCGTTCGGCTGGTTCTCGAGACGAACACGGGGACGGGGATTCCCTTCCTGCCGGATGACGAGATCGTAGGACCCCTTCTCGACGCGGTACGTCACGTCCACGAAGTACCAAGTGAACGGCTCCAGCGCGAAAAGTCTTTTCGGGATGCTGTCGGAGGTGTGAAGGAGAAACCCCTCGCGTGCCTGGAGCCGGAACGCGATCCCGTTTCGTGCCAGCCGGAACCCCGCGGGTCCCGCGAGCGCGACATTGAGCTCTTCCAGAGGCGTCGAGGTCAGGAGCGCGAAATGCGCGTAGAGAGTGCCCTTCGCGATCGCCGGAAAGTGGCCCTGCAGCTCCGGGAAATCCCCGTCGCCGGCCGCGTCCCGGATTTCGACGGAGCTTTCTCCGCTCCAGTGGTACGCGCGGGAGAGCCGGACCGTCCCTCTCGAGTTCGCGAAGACATGGAACGTGTCCGGCCCCGTCTCGGTGAGCTCGTCGTCGAAGCTGTACCGCGCCAGGATGCGGTCCGCCGGGACTACCGCGGGAGGATCCGCCGCCAGGGGGCGAGGAGCGAGAAGAAAGGGGAGGAGCGCAACGAGCGTCGCCCGAACGGCCCGGCCCGTCACGAGGCGAGACTCGACCGGTACTGGGCGAGCCACCGGTGCCACTCCTCGACCTGCCGGCGGCGCTGCTCCCCGGGCGCGTTCGGCTGGAATCCCTTCGTCTGTCCCGTGTGGATCTGGAGAGCCTGAAGCGCGATCTGCCGGACCTGAAGCACGGGGCTCCCGAGCGCCGCGATCAGCCTCTCGTAGAGATGCGCCTTCTGCTTCGGCGTCAGGTGGATCTGGTCGTAGGCCAGGGAACAGGCGGCCTTGTCGCGGAAAAGCGGATTGTCGTCGTGCTCCATGTTGTCCACGAGCGCATCGACCACGTCGAGGTCGTCCGAAACGCTCCCGAGCGCGTACTGGACGTGGAGACGCAGGGCCTGATGGCGCGTGTGAATGTCCTTCATGAGGACGCGCTTCGCCTCGGGCGAGCGCCACTTGAGCTGATAGAAGATGGCCGCGATCTTCTCCCGGCCCTCCTCGTCCGACGACTCGTACATGCGGACGAGCTCGGGCAGGACGGCATGTCCCATCGGGCGAATCGACCCGCCGTCGTATTTCGAGACCAGCTCTGCGAGACGGGCGCGGTCCACGGGCGCGTCGCCGGCCGGCAGAACGCGCGAGGAGAGCAGGAACACCATGGCGACGACGTTCCGCGCAGCGACGTTCCGCACAATGACGTTCCGCACCGTGGCCCGCGCGCGCTCAGAAGGGGCCATGGCCCGAGAGGATACGCCTCGCGTCCGAAGCCCAAACCGGGTGATGCTGCTGCACGGTTTCGTGCGATGCACACCCCACGTGGGCTTCGGGAGGCACCGGCCCCGCCGGTCCTGTCGGGCTATCGCTTTGCAGGCCAACACGATCGGGGCCTCCTCAGCGTGGCACCTCGATTGAATCAGCAGAACCGGATTCCGACAAACGTCAGGAGGAAAAGATGAGAAAAACCACCACCGCCGTCGTCGCCACTCTCGCCGCGGTTGCGCTGGGCAGCGCCGCCCTCGCCACCATGGATATCCAGAAGGAGTACAAGGGAAAGGACGCGAAGGCCAACTGCGCCAGCTGCCATGTCGCGAAGATGCCGAAGAAGGAAGCGGCCGAGCTCAACGCCTTCGGCAAGACCGTCAAGGGCGCGAAGGACAAGGACGGCAAGATCGACTGGTCGAAGGTCAAGATTCCGACTCCTCCGGCCAGCTGAGCCCTCGACCCTGCTCTTCCCGGAGGGCGCGGCGAGCCGC
>JAMQPJ010000285.1 GCA_023717585.1 Thermoanaerobaculia bacterium | reverse complement strand
CGCCTCGTCTCCCTCGCGCGCGGGAGAGGCCGCGTCCTGCAGGTCGGGCACATCGAGAGGTTCAACCCGGCCGTCGCGGCCGTGCGGCCCCTCGTGACGGACGTGAAGTTCATCGAAGCCCACCGCCTCGGGGTGTTCGTGCCGCGCGCGCTGGACGTGGACGTCGTCCTCGACCTCCTCGTCCACGACCTCGACATCGCCCTCGACCTCGTCGGAAAGCCGGTGACCGAGATCCGCGCCGTCGGCGTCCCGATCCTGTCCAACAAGATCGACATCGCTTCCGTGCGGCTCTCGTTCGAGGGCGGCTGCGTCGCGAACCTCACGGCCTCGCGTGTGTCCCAGGAGAAGACGCGCAAGTTCCGGTTCTTCCAGCCGGACTGGTACTTCTCGATCGACACGCAGAACCGCGACGTGACGGCGTTCCGGCTGGACCGGCTGAGCGGCCCGCCGCGCATCGTGCCCTGGCCGGTGGCGGTCGAGCCTGCGGACGCCCTCACGGCCGAGGATGCGGCGTTCCTGAAGGCCTGCGCCGAACGCAGCGAACCGGAAGTCACGGGCGAAGCCGGCCGCGCGGCGCTGAAACTCGCGCTCGACATCCTCGAGGAGATGGGGCGCGGGAGATGAGGAAGGAAACTTCTGCTCGGAAAAGAAAGAAGGAGACGAGGATTTCCTTGAAAGGGAAGAGGGAAGAGAAACGAATTGGTCTCGTCGGGGGATCGGGTTTGTATTCGCTGCCCGGGCTGAAGATCACGGACGAGGTCTCGCTGCGCACTCTCTTCGGCACCCCCTCCGATTCTTACCTTCTAGGAAATCTTTCTTCCGTTCCTGTCGCTTTTCTCGCCCGGCATGGGCGTCACCATTCCTTCCTGCCCTCCGAGGTCAACTACCGCGCGAACATCTGGGGCTTCCGCAAGCTCGGCTGTTCGTGGCTGCTTTCGGCTTCGGCCTGCGGCTCGATGAAGGAGGCTTACGAGCCGACCGACATCGTCCTTCCGGACCAGTTCATCGACCTGACGAAGCACCGCGCCTCGACGTTCTTCGGCGGCGGTTGCGTGGGTCACGTCTCGTTCGCGCACCCGGTCTCGACCGTCCTCCTCGACGCGCTCGCGGCGGCCGCGAAGGCCGAGGGCGCCGTGTGTCACCGGGGCGGGACCTACGTCTGCATCGAGGGGCCGCAGTTCTCCACGGTGGCCGAGTCGCTCCTGTACCGCTCCTGGGGCGTGGACGTGATCGGGATGACGAACGCCACCGAGGCAAAGCTCTGCAGGGAGGCCGGAATCGCCTACGCCTCCATGGCGCTCGTCACCGACTACGACTGCTGGCACGAGGAGGAGGCAGCGGTCTCGGTAGAGGCCGTCCTCGCCGTCCTCAAGCAGAACGCGGGCACCGCGAATCGCGTCCTCGCGAACGCCGTGCGTCATCTCGATCCCGATCGCCCGAGCGACTGCGCGGACGCCCTCGCGTGGGCGGTACTCACGGCGAAAGAGCGCATTTCGCCCGCCGCCGCGAGGCGCCTGGCGCTGTTCCTGCGGAAATGAAGAAGAAGGAGTGAAGAGAGAAGTCAGATGACCGCACGCCGCATCGTCGTCACCGGTTCCGTCGCCTACGACTACCTCATGACGTTCCCGGGGAAGTTCCTCGACGTCGTCGTGCCAGACCGCATGGACCGCCTCTCCGTCTCGTTTCTCGTGGATTCGATGCGGAAGGTGCGGGGCGGCGTGGCTCCCAACATCGCCTACACGCTCGCGCTCCTCGGCCACAAGCCCGTCATCATGGCGACCGCGGGCGTCGACGCGCTCGACTACAGCCGCTGGCTGGCCGAGCAGGGCGTGGACACCTCGAGTCTCCACATCTGCGACGACCTCTACACGGCTTCGTTCTTCGTCTCCACGGACCAGAGCCAGAACCAGATCGCGACTTTCTACACGGGGGCCATGGCGCGCGCGTCGACGCTCTCCTTCCGCGACCTCTCCCTGAGCACCGTGAGCCTCGCGGTCATTTCGCCGAACGACCCGGACGCGATGGCGAAGTACGCGAAGGAGTGTCGCGAGCTTCACATCGCGTATGTCTACGATCCGAGCCAGCAGGTCGCGCGACTCTCGGGCAGCGACCTCCGCGCCGGGCTGAACGGCGCCGCGCTACTGATCGCTAACGAGTACGAATTCGGGGTGATCGAGAAGAAAACGGGCATTTCGGAGGCCGAGATGCTCGAGCACGTGCCCGCCCTGATCGTGACGCGCGGAGCCGAAGGCTCCACGATTGGCCTGAGGGCCGGACAGCCCGAGGCGACCGATGGCGCCGCCGCCTTTCGGATTCCGCCCGCCCGCCTGCGCGGTCCCGCCGTGGACCCGACTGGCGTGGGAGACGCCTTCCGGGGCGGGCTCCTCGCCGCCCGGCACCACGGCCTGCCGTGGGAGGTCGCCGGGCGGGTCGGAAGCGTGGCCGCCGTCTATGCGCTCGAAGCCCTCGGCCCACAGCCGCCGCGCTACGCGATCGCCGACTTCGTAGCCCGCTACGGCGAGAATTTCGGATCCGAGGGACCGCACGCGCGCGTCCGCGAGCTCCTGCCCCGCTGAGACTGGTACACTCTTCGGTCCCATGAACGTCATCGAAGGCCACCTCTCCTCGCAAGGACGCCGCTTCGGCATCGTGGCGGCGCGGACGAACGACCTCGTGGTGTCGCGACTCGTCGACGGAGCCCTCGATGCGTTCCGGCGGACCGGCGCGAGAGACCAGGACGTCGTCCTCGTGCGTGCGCCCGGCGCCTGGGAGATCCCCCTCGCCCTGCGCGACCTCGCGCGCTCGGGCAGGTTCGACGCGCTCGTGGCGCTGGGCGCCGTGCTGCGCGGCGGCACGCCGCATTTCGAATACGTGGCGGGAGAGACGGCGAAGGGCGTTTTCCAGGTCTCCCTCGAGCTCGATCTTCCCGTCGCGTTCGGCGTCCTCACCTGCGACACGCTCGAGCAGGCGCTCGAGCGCGCCGGCGCCAAGGGTGGAAACAAGGGCTTCGAAGCGGCGATGGCCGCGGTCGAGGCCGCCGACCTCCGTGGCCGCCTGAAGAAAACCCCGGCCCGCTCGTCGCGCCCAGCGCGCTGAGAGCCGGGCGGAGGACGCGTGTGAGCGGCCGCCGGCGGAAGTCCCGAGAGCTGGCGCTTCAGCTTCTCTACCAGAACGACCTCGCGGGAACGGCGCCCGAGGAAATGTTCATGCGCACCGAGGAATACGTCCTCGCGCGCCCCGAGGTCCAGGAATACGCCCAGCGCCTCGTCCTCGGGACTCTCGCGCGGCGCGACGAGCTGGACGCGAAGCTGTCCGAGAGGTCCGAGCACTGGCGGCTCGGCCGGATGGCGGCGGTCGACCGCAATCTCCTGCGCCTGGCGCTGTACGAGCTTCTCTTCGAGGAGGACATCCCGGACGCCGTCGTGATCGACGAAGCCGTCGAGATCGCGAAGAAGTTCTCGACTCCGTCCTCCGGTCCGTTCGTGAACGGCGTGCTCGATGCCATTCGTCGCGCCACGTTCGGCCCGCGGATTCGCGCCGGAGAGAGCGCCTGATGCGACGCCGCGTGCCGCTCGGGATCCTCGCCCTCGCCTGTGCCGGCATCGCCGCGGCGCAGGAAGGTCCCTTCCCGGGGGAGTGGGCCCGATACCGGCTGGAGGGGCCCGCGACGTGGCGCTATGCGCGCCCGGTGGAGGGCGCCGGCTATCGCGTCGCGCTCTCTTCACCGGACGGGCGGTCGCTGGAAGCACGCGTCGAGGTCCAGGCGGCTCCCATCGCCGTCGATGCCCCGTTCCCTCCATCCCCCGCGGCCCTTTCGGGGGAGGCGCGGGCTGCGCTCGCGGATCCGCTGTCGGACGATCCCGAACAGGATTCGCTCTCCCGGCGGCTCCTCGCGGACGCGAAGACGACGCTCGAAGCAGTCGAGCGGGTGATTGCCTTCACGGCCAACCGCATCCGCTACGTGCTGCCGGACGGATCGTCCGAGACCGCTTCGGCCACGCTCCGCGCCCGCCGGGCCTCCTGTGTCGGGCGGTCGCTCCTCGCGGCCGAGCTGCTGCTTCGAGCGGGCGTGCCCGCTCGGCAGGTCACGGGCATCCTCGCCGCCCGGCGCGCCCGGGAGCTCACGCCCGAATCCCGCAGCGTTTTCAACGCGGAGCTCGGTGGCGTCCGTCATCGCTGGATCGAAGTCTTCGTCCCGGGGCTGGGCTGGGTGCCCTCGGACCCGGGGGGGCTCGCGAACACGGTCACGGCGCGGCACCTCGCGCTCGACCGGCAGCCCCCCCGCGGATTCCACGTGGACGTCGCCGGCCGGTCCGATGAGCTGAAACGGCCTGCCCTCGAGACCGTCGAGGGCGGCCTGACGCTCTATCGGCCGCGCGGCGCGGGCGTCGTGGAGGCCGTCGAGGGTGCGCCCCTCGACCCCCGGGCGCTCGCGGCGCCCCCGCGGCGCTGACGCGTTGCTTTCGCGTTCGTTTACACTCGCCGGCTCGATGAGCAGCACGACGCCGACGACGAAGAGCGACGAGATTCTCCGCATCGAGGCGAAGTGGCGCGGGCGCTGGGAGGCGGATCGGGCCGCCTTCGTGGACACCGGGAAGCCCGCGGGCGAAGGCACGTACCTCCTCGTCATGCTCCCGTACCCGTCGGGCGACCGTCTGCACGTCGGGCACGCCCGGACCTATTTCCTGACGGACGCGCTCCACCGCTTCCTCCGGCAGACCGGCGTGACCGTCTTCTGCCCCATGGGCTGGGACGCATTCGGCCTTCCCGCGGAGAACTATGCGATCCGGAAGGGGATTCACCCCCGCACCTCCACTCTCGCGAACATCGCCGCGATGAAGGAGCAGTTCGGGGCGTGGGGAGTGCTCTACGACTGGACGAAAGAAGTCACGACCTGCGAACCCGAGTACTACCGCTGGAACCAGTGGTTCTTCCTCAGGCTCCTCGAGAAGGGCCTCGCCGTCCGGAAGAAATCGGCGGTCAACTGGTGCCCGTCGTGTCTCACGGTCCTCGCGAACGAGCAGGCCGAAGGAGGAGTCTGCGAGCGCTGCAAGACGCCGGTCGTCCAACGCGAGCTGGAGCAGTGGTTCCTGAAGATCACCGACTATGCCGAACGGCTGCTGGAAGGACTCGACACCCTCCGCGCGTGGCCCGAGAAGGTCGTCACGATGCAGCGGAACTGGATCGGCAAGTCCACGGGCGCCGATCTCGACTTCGCGATTCCCTCGCTGCATGAAACGGTGCGCGTCTTCACGACGCGTCCGGACACCGTCTTCGGCGCGACGGCGCTCATCCTCGCTCCCGAGCACCCGCTCGTGCCGCGCCTCCTCGAGGGGAACCCTTTGAAGGCCGAGCTCGAGGCCTGGGTCGCTTCCGTGCGCAGCCAGGAGAGGATCGTGCGCGAAGCCGAGGGCGCCGAGAAGGACGGCCGCGACACCGGCCGCAAGGCGGTCAATCCCTTCACCGGTCAGGAAGTGCCCGTGTGGCTCGCGAACTTCGTCATCGCCAGCTACGGCACGGGCGCGCTCATGGCGGTGCCCGCCCACGACACGCGCGACTTCGACTTCGCGAAGAAATACGGGATTCCGATCGTCAAGGTCATCGAGCCCGAGAGAGAAGAGAAGAAAGAAGATCTGCTTCGGAAAGAAAAAGAAGAAAAGACCGGGGGATTTCTTAGAAAGGAAGAGGGGGAGGACGGCGCCGCTGGTGTTGCCGCAGCTCCTTCGGCCGCGTATACGGGCGAGGGCTGGCTCGTCGCCTCTGGCCCTTTCTCAGCAAAATCTTCCTCTTCCGCCGGCGAACTGATCGCCGCCGAAGCCGCGAAGCGAGGGATCGGCGGGGCGCGCGTGCGGTACCGGCTGCGCGACTGGCTCATTTCGCGCCAGCGTTATTGGGGCACGCCGATCCCCATGATCCATTGCGAGAAGGACGGCTGGCTCCCCGTCCCCGAATGGGACCTGCCTGTCGTCCTGCCGCCGGACGCGCCGTTCACGGGCACGGGCGGCAATCCCCTCGAGAAAGTGGCCTCGTTCGTGAACACGACGTGCCCCCGGTGCTCCGGCCCCGCGCGCCGCGAGACGGACACGATGGACACTTTCGTGGACTCGTCCTGGTACTACCTCCGCTACATCGACCCGAAAAACGGGGAGGCGCCCTTCGATCCTGCCGTCGTGAAGAAGTGGGCGCCCGTCGACCAGTACATCGGCGGCATCGAGCACGCGATCCTGCACCTCCTCTACGCGCGGTTCTTCGCACGCATCCTGAAGGACCTCGGCCTCGTGACGTTCGAGGAGCCTTTCTCGGCTCTCTTCAACCAGGGCATGATCACGCGACTGTCCCCGACGGGTCGCGTGGAGAAGATGTCGAAATCGCGCGGCAACTCGGTGTCGCTCGACGCGCTGATCGCCGAGAAGGGCGCCGACGCCGTGCGCGCGTTCGTCCTCTTCCTCGGGCCGCCCGAGAAGGACGCCGAGTGGAGCGACGAGGGCATCAGCGGGCCGGAGCGTTTCCTCTGGCGCGTCCGGGGAGCGGTGGACCGGTTTCTCGCGACGGGCGCCGACCCGCAGGCGCGGCCGGCGAAGGCCGACACGCCGGCGGCCCGCGCGCGCCACATGGCGATCAAGAAGGTCACCGAGGACTTCCGGGCGTTCTCGTTCCATACGGCTGTCGCGCACCTCATGGAGTTCCTCAACGGCGCCGCTGTCCTCGTGAACGACGCGGGCGCGGACGCGGGGGAGACCGCGGCGACGCTGCGGACGCTCGTCACTCTGCTCCATCCCATCGCGCCGCACCTCTCGGAGGAGCTGAACGAGCGGATGGGCGGCGCGAAAAGCCTGCTCGTGTCTGGCTGGCCGGCGTACGATCCCGCGCTCGCGGTCGAGGAATTCGCGTCGATCGCGGTTCAGATATCCGGAAAGGTCCGGGCCGAGATAAAGCTGCGAAGAGGATCGGATGAGAAAGATGCTCTTTCGGCCGCCGAAGCTAACCCGGTCATCGCGAAGTGGCTCGAGGGCAGGCAACGCGTCAAGACCATCTGGGTGCAGGACCGCCTGCTGAACGTGGTCGTCAAGTGACGGAAGAGGAGAGAGAAGATTCTTCGAGTGGTCGCGGGCGGGCGTTCGTCGCGCCGTGCGGCCGGCGCCGCGCTCCGGGGTCTTTACCATTCAAAGAAATCTTCCTCTTCGCTTTTCTCTTCGCTCTCGTTGGTTGCGGCTATGCGCTGGTGGGCACCGGCTCGAGCGCTCTTCCGGCGACGGTGAAGACCGTCTACGTCGCGCAGTTCGTCAACGACACGACGGTCGTCGGTCTCGAGCAGCGACTCACGGACGCCGTCATCCGCGAACTGTCCGCTCGTGGCCGCCTGAAGCCGGTCTCCGACCGGTCGGCGGCGGACTCGGAGCTCGCCGGGCATCTGACGTCGTGCAACGTGTCGCCGGTGCGCTTCGACGCGAACGGAATCGCTGTCGAATATCAGGTGACCGTGACGGGAAAGCTCGTCCTCACGGAGAAGGCGACAGACAAGCCGATCTTCGCGGAGCCCGCGTACTTGTTCAGGCAGCCTTATACGGTGCCATCGAGCGCGAGCTCGTACTACGACCGGGAACGGGAGGCCATCGATGCCATGGCCCGCCCGTTCGCCCAGAACCTCGTCACGACGATCCTGGAAGGGTTCTAGCCGGCGAGCGCCGGGCTTCTACTTCTTCGCCTCGGCGCTCTTCGCCTTGTTCACGGTCTTCGAGACGCGCGACTTCAGGCGGGAGGCGGTCTTCCTGTGGAGGACGCCCTTGCGGACCGCGACGTCGAGGTCGGAGACCGCCTTCGAGAGAAGGTCGCCGACCT
>JAMQPJ010000281.1 GCA_023717585.1 Thermoanaerobaculia bacterium | reverse complement strand
GGGTCGTCGCCGTTCGCGTGGAAGACCGGCGACTGCACCATCTTCGCCACGTCCGTGCAGTAGGGGGACGAGTGCGCGTCGGCGGGGTTCGTCGTGAAGCCGATCTGGTTGTTCACGACGACGTGCACGGTGCCGCCCGTGCGGTAGCCGTGGAGCTGCGACATGTTGATCGTCTCGGCCACGATTCCCTGGCCTGCGAACGCCGCGTCGCCGTGCAGGAGGACGGGCAGGACCTTGCGGTGCTCGCGATCCTCCCCGAGGTGCGTCTGCTTCGCGCGGACCATGCCCTCGACGACGGGATCCACGGCCTCGAGGTGGCTCGGGTTCGGGGCGAGCGAGATGCCCAGCCGCGCGCCGCCCGGGGCCACATGCGTGCCGGTCGCGCCGAGGTGGTACTTCACGTCGCCCGAGCCCTGGATCGACTCGGGGTCAACGTCCCCTTCGAACTCCGCGAAGACCTTTCCCACCGGCTTGCCGACGGTGTTCGTGAGGACGGTCAGCCTTCCGCGGTGCGACATGCCGATGACGGCTTCGCCGAGATCGGCCTCGGCCGCGCGATCGAGCAGGCGGTCGAGGAGCGGGATCGCGGCCTCGCCGCCTTCCAGCGAGTAGCGCTTCTGGCCGACGTACTTCAGGTGCAGGAACTTCTCGAAGCTCTCGGCTTCGACGAGCTTCTTCAGGATCCGCCGCCGGTCGTCGACCGAGAGGACCGAGCGGTTGCGCGTCGACTCCATGCGGTCGATGAGCCACTGCTTCTGCGCGGGGTCCGGGTTGTACATGAACTCGGCGCCGATCTTTCCGCAGTACGTCTGGCGCAGGACCTCGAGGATCTCGCGCAGCGTGGCTTTGTCCCGCCCGCCGAGGCCGTTCGTGATGAACGGCCGGTCGAGATCCCAGAGCGTGAAGCCGTACGTGGCCGGGTCGAGGTCGGGGTGGTACGGCACCGAATCGCTGCCGAGCGGGTTCAGGTCGGCCACGAGGTGGCCGCGCACGCGGTACGCGTTGATGAGCTGCAGAACGCGCGCCTGCTTCTCCACGGCCTCGAGACCGCGGCCGCCCGCCGAGAGCGGCGTCGACGAGTCCTTCTCCCAGCGCATCGGCCGGTGCGGCACCTTGAGGTCCGAGAAGATGCGCTCGTAAAAGCCGTCGCCCCCGAGGAGCAGGTCCTGCAGCGTGCCGACGAACTGGCCCGACTCGGCCCCCTGGATGATGCGGTGGTCGTACGTGGAGGAGACGTTCATGACGCGCGAGATGCCGAGCGTGGAGAGAGCCTCCTCGGGCATCGCCTGGAACTCGGCCGGATAGCCCATGGCGCCCGTCGCGATGATCGCGCCCTGTCCCGTCATGAGGCGCGGCGCCGACGCCGTCGTGCCGATCGTGCCGGGATTCGTGAGCGTGATGGACGTGCCGGCGAACGCGTCCAGCTCGATCGTCCCCTTCCGCGCCTTCGCGACCATGCCGTCGAAGGCCTCGAGGAACGCGGCGAAGGACAGTGCCTCGGCGCCCTTGATGTTCGGGACGAGGAGGCCGCGCGTGCCGTCCTTCCTCGTGATGTCGATCGCGATGCCGAGGTTGACGATCGGCTTGTGGATGCGGGCGGGCTTGCCGTCGATCTCGCCGAACGCGTCGTTCATCGTCGGGTGCTTTTCGAGCGCCCGAACGATGGCCCACGCGACGAAGTGCGTGAAGGAGACCTTCGAGAGGCCCAGCGCCTCGCGGTGCCGGTTCAGGATGCGGCGGTTCTCCTCCATCGTCTTGACCGGGATGACGCGGTTCGTGACGGCGGTCGGAACGCC
Source organism: Thermoanaerobaculia bacterium (assembly GCA_023717585.1). Lineage (GTDB taxonomy): Bacteria > Acidobacteriota > Thermoanaerobaculia > UBA5066 > UBA5066 > Fen-183. The sequence continues at coordinate 4,983 of JAMQPJ010000281.1, read as the reverse complement.
GAGCGAGGCTTCCATGTTGCGGGCGATGGCCGCGGCGCTGCCCGAGATCGCGACGGCGCTCTCGCCGGGGCGGGCGGCGGGAACCGGCGGGCGGGCGGGGGCAAGGGACGGGGCCGCCCCGGCCGCGGCGAGGGCGGCAGGACCCGGCTCCGGGGGAAGGAGCGGGGCCGACGCGGCGCGGAGGGCCTCGGTTCCGGCCATGGCGTATGGAACGCGCTCCTCCAGCTGCTGGAAGGCGCGTCTCCAGTTCTCCTCCACCGTGCCGGGCTCGAGGCGGTAGCGGGCGTAGAGCTCGAGGGCGAAAGGCGCGTTGTCCCCGAATTCCTCGAGCAGAGTGTTGAGGACCGGGGAAAAGGACGAGTCACCCATGAAGGCGCCATTCTAGGGCGTCCGAACCTCGCCGAGTCGGGTGTTACCATCAAAACAGGCTTCGGGTGAGCAAGACGGGGAAGGCAGCGTGACGAATCCCGGCGATCGTCTCCCGGGAAACTGGGCCGTCATCCTGGGCGGCTCCTCCGGATTCGGGCTCGCGACCGCCCGGCGCGCCGCGCCTCCTCTCCGCCGTCGCCGGAAGAAAAAGCCGCGCCTCGAGGCGGCCGACACGAGCGAAGCGCTCGCGGATCGGACGTGGCGATGAAACCTCTCCTCCGCGGCGTCCTCCTCGCCGCTCTGCTCGCCCTGGGCGGCGCAGCGCGCGCGGACTGGGTCGTGCAGGTTGCTGCCCTTGCCGACTCCAAGTTCCTCACCGAGATGAGAGTGGCGATCAACAAGGCGGGCTTCCCCGTCACGACCGAGCCGCTCGCGCAACAGAACGGCCCGCCGCTCACGAGGCTCCTCGTGGGCCCGTACGATACGAAGGCGGAGGCGCAGGTCGCCGCCGTCCAGCTCGCCCCGCACGGGTGGCCCGGCTACGTGAAACAGCGGACGGAGGCCCGCAAGCCGATTCCGCGGCCGGCGGCCCCACAACATCCTTCGCCCAGGCAACGGCCGGCCGCTCCGCTTCCGGCCGCCCGAGCGCCTTCGACATCCAGGGCGTCTGTTCCCCCGGTTCCCGTCAGGCCCGAGCCCACACCTTCGGCGCCGCCCGCCCCTTCCTCCCGGCCGTCCCCTTCCTTGCAGCCGGCACGACCCGCCGAGCCGCCCATCGCACCTTCCTCCCGGTCGTCCGAGTCCGCGTCCTCCCAGCCGGCGCAGCCCCCGCCGACGGGCTCCTTCGGACGCTACTCGACTCGCGACCGGGCCTTCGCGGAGCTGCGCTACACCTTCTGAGTCAGGCCGTCACGTCGCGCCGGGTGAAGAGGAGGAAAGCGGCCGTCAGGGCCGACAGCGCCCAGGCCAGGAGGACCAGCGCCGAGAAGGTCAACGTCATTCCCTCGAAGGGCGTCGGCATGCCGGCGTAGTAGTCCGGCAGCGGCAGGTTCGTGACGAAGAACCACTTGGCGCCGTCCCAGTCGGAGGCGACTCGCGACAGGATCGTGCCGCCCACGAGCGTCGCCATCATCGTGCCCATGGCCGCGGCCGCCGACCGGAAGACGACCGAAAGCAGAAGCGTGATGGAGCCGACCGCGAGCGCCGAGAACCACGCGAGTCCCCACGCGGCGAACGTGTCCTGCCAGAGAGGCACGATGCGCACTCCCGACAGATCGAGGACGGCGGCCGGGGACGCTCCGCCGAGGCGGAAGCCCGTCAGAATCGGCGCTTCCCAGCCCGACCAGCCGAACGCGACGCCCGAGATGCCCCACGCCAGGAGGAACGCCGCGAGGAGCGTGAGCGTCGTGAAGAGGATCATCGCGACGACCTTCGACAGCAGAACCTTCCACCGCGCGACCGGCCGCGTCAGGAGGAGCGTGACCGTGCCTTCCGCGAACTCCGACGAGACGAGGTCGGCGCCGAAGACCGCGATGAGGAGCGGGATCAGGAGCACGCTTCCGACGCCCGCGAACGCGCGCGTGAACATTGGTCCGGTCAGTTCGTTCGGATTAATGTTCTTGGAAAGGTAATAGCGGAGTCTTCCAGACTCATACCGCATCCACCGTTTCCACTGTTCCGGGATGCTGCGGCGCTGGTTCATCTGCTTTTCAAGGTCGCCAGTGCGCTTCTCGACCTGGGCGCGCCAGTCGCGCTCCGGGTGGTCGCGCCGCTGGTTCTGCTGCTGGCGGTTCTGGGCGAAAACGACGACACAGAGTAGCGCGGCCAGAACGACCAGGATGACCCGGAATCTCTTCCTTCTGAGAATCTTCAAACACTCGTTCTCGACGAGCCCAATCATCACCGGCATCGCACTCTCCGAATCCCCGTCAGCGCCATTTCAGACCGTCTCCCCGCCCGTCAGCTCGAGAAAGAGGTCCTCGAGTCCGCGCTTGCCGCCGTCCGTCAAATCGGCGAGCGTCCCGGCGGCGAGCGTGCGCCCGCGGTGGACGATTGCGATGCGGTCGACCATCTTCTCGACCTCGGAGAGGAGGTGGCTCGAGACGAAGACGGCGAGGCCGCGCTCGCCCGCGAGCCGCCGCACGAGCTCGCGCATCTCGCGGATGCCCGCGGGGTCGAGGCCGTTCGTGGGCTCGTCGAGGATGAGGACGGCGGGATCGGAGAGCAGGGCCTGCGCGATGCCGACGCGCTGGCGCATCCCGAGGGAGTACGTGCGCACGACGCCGCCGAGGCGCTCGTCCATGTGGACGAGGCGCGCGAGCTCGTCGATGCGGCCCGCCGCGCCGTCGCCGATCATCCGCGCGAAATGCTCGAGGTTCTCGCGCCCCGTGAGGAACTTGTAGAGGTCGGGCGTCTCGACGATGCATCCCACGCGGCGCATCGCGGCCTCGAAGTCCCGCCGGAGATCGTGCCCGTCGATGACGACGCGGCCCCGCGTCGGCCTCACGAGGCCGACGAGCATCCGGATCGTCGTCGTCTTGCCCGCGCCGTTCGGCCCCAGGAACCCGAACACCTCGCCGCGGCGGAGGGCGAACGAAACGTCCGAGACGACCTCCCGTTCGCCATACCTCTTCGCGAGCCCCTCGGCGGAAAGGACGACCTCGGAAGCGCTCACCACGGACAGTTGTACGCCATGCGTCAAGCGGCGGTTTGCGTTTCCGGCAGAATACCGCTCCGTGACGCTCACCTCCCGCCGCCTCCTGCTCTGGTTTCTTCCCGCCACGCTCGGCCTCGCGACCGCCGGCGTCTTCGCCGCCGGCTTTGCCGCCGCCCTGAACGGGCGCCTCGGCGAGCCCGTGGATCCTTCCGCCCCGCCGGTCCCCGCGCCGATCCCGGCCGCTGCATCGACTGCCGGAAGCGGGGCCTTTCGAATCGTCGCTCTCGGCGATTCGCTGACACGCGGCGCGGGCGACGCGGCGGGGGGCGGCGGTTACCCCGAGCGGATCGCGGCCGCGCTGCGGAAAGACGGCCGGACCGTCTCCGTGGACAACCTCGCGGTCGATGGCTCGGAGACGAGAGATTTGCTTGGAAAGCTGGAAGAGCCGGACGTTCAGCGCCGCCTTGCGAGCGCTCATCTCATCCTGCTGTCGATCGGAGGCAACGACCTCAGCCACTCGATCCGCGGCGCCGCGCTCCCCGGCGCGGCGCTCCCCGGCGAGACGGGCGCCGATCCGACGGCCGCGGCCCTGAGCGAGGCCTCTCCCAACCTTCTGAGAATTCTTTCTCTTCTCCGAAAAGCAAATCCTTCCGAGCCAATCAGGATTCTCGGCCTCTACGACCCGTTCCCCGTCGGCTTCGACCGCCGCATGGCGCGGCAGACGCTTTTGAAGTGGAACGTGGCCCTCGAAGAGGCGAGCTACGGCGTACCGGGGGCGACGGTCGTGCCGACCGCCGACCTGTTCGACGAGCGGCCGGACCGGCTCTCTCCCGACCGCTTCCACCCCGGAGCGAGCGGTTACGGCGAGATCGCGGGGCGCGTCCTCTCGACCCTGAACCTGCCGGCGGCGACGCTGCGGAAATCGTGATGGCCGGGATCCAGGAGGAAGCCGGGTTCGACATCGGCGCTACCCTCGCCAAGGGCGTCGTCGTGCCGAGAGGCGGGAGCGCCGACTTCCCGGAGAAGCTCCGGACCTACCTGGGGCCGAGCGGCGATCTGTCGCTCATCGCCGCGTTCCTGGCCGGCCACCCGGTTGCCTCGCTCGCCGTCACGGGCGCGGGCGCCGGCCGCCTCGCGAGCGCTCTCAAGGGCCATGCGCCGATCGCGATCACGGACGAGTTCGAGGCCTGGGGCGAGGGCGAGCGCGTGCTCCTCGCGCGGGCCGACTTCGTCCCGACGACGCCCCACCTGCTCGTGAGCCTCGGCACGGGCACGTCGATCCTCCGCGTCGGGCAGGAGGGCCGCGTCGCGCGCGTGGGAGGCACGGGCCTGGGCGGCGGCACCCTGCGCGGCTTCGGCCAGCTTCTCCTCGGCCAGATCGACCACGACGCGCTGACGACGCTCGCCGGACAAGGCGACCGGCGGCGCATCGACCTTCTCGTCCGGGATCTCTATCAGTCAGGCGAGATTTCTCTCCAGGGCAATCTCACGGCGTCCAACCTCGGACGTGTCTCCTCCCGCGATTCGCGGGACATCGCGCACGCCATCACGGGTCTCGTGGCCGAGAACGTCGCGCTCCTCGCGGCGGCCCTGTCCAGGCAGGAAGCCGCCCCCGGCCCTCTCGACGTGGTTTACGCGGGCTCGACGCTCCTCCGGAACGTCGCCCTGAAGGACATCCTCGCGTTCGCGACGTCGGTGGGGGGCGCCCGGGCGCGCTTCCTTCCGCACGGAGAGTTCGTGGGGGCGATTGGCGCTCTCATGCGCGCCCGCAAAGGAGAGGCGCGCGTGCCATGACGAAAGGGCTCACGGTCGACCTCGAGGGCCGCGTCGCCCTCGTCACCGGCGCGTCGCGCGGCATCGGCGCCGAGATCGCGCGAACGCTGGCCGCCGCGAACGCGCGCGTCGCCCTGCATTACGGGAGATCCGACGGGGCCGCCCGCGCCGTCGCGGCGTCGATC
>JAMQPJ010000267.1 GCA_023717585.1 Thermoanaerobaculia bacterium | reverse complement strand
CACGGCGTTCTTCGCGAAAGCCGACCTCCTCGTGAACATCCTGACGGCTCTGACCCAGCTCTTCCTGACGGGGCGCGTCCTGCCCGCCGTGGGCCTCGGCCCGGCGCTCGCCCTGCTGCCGGCCGTGACGGCGGCCGGCTTCTTCGCGCTCGCGGCTTCCGCGACGGCCGACACGCTCTTCGCCGTGCAGGTCCTCCGGAGGGCGGCGGAGTTCGCGCTCGTGAAGCCCGCGCGCGAAGCGCTCTTCACCGTCGTGCCCCGCGAGGAGAAATACACGGCGAAGAGCTTCATCGACACCTTCGTGTACCGCAGCGGCGACGCCCTCGGCGCGCTCGCCGACCGCCTCGTGGCCTTCCTCGGGCTCTCGCCGCTCGGCTTCGCGTGGGTCTTCCTGCCCGTGGCCGGCGCCTGGATCGCGAATGCTCTCGCCCTCGGCCGCCGGCAGCAGGCGCTCGCTCAGGCGGCGGCGGAATCGACCGATGGATTACGCCGCGGAAACTTAACTTGACCTGAACCCTGTCTCAAACTAGCGTCCGGCCATTCCGCGAACCGACTTCGCCGTTCGTCTTCGCCCACTTTTGTTCGAGGAGGATGGAATGCTGCGTATTCGAATCGTTCTCGTATGCCTTGCCGTGATGGTCGCGATCGTGCCGGGGGCCCTCCTCGGACAGTCCCAGGCGACGACGGGTGTCATCGAGGGCACCGTGTCGGAGGCGGGCGGCGCGCCGCTGCCCGGCGCGTCGGTCGCGATCCGGAACACGGCGACGAACTTCGAGAAGACGACCGTCACCGGGTCGGACGGCCGTTTCCGGGGCCTCGCGCTGCCGCTCGGCCCTTATCGCGTCACGGTGACCCTGAAGGGGTTCTCGACGCTCGTGCGCGACGGGCTCGACCTCGGCCTCGGCCAGACGATCAACCTCACCGGCCTCAGCCTCACGCTCTCACAGAGGGCGGAGTCGATCACGGTGACGGCCGCGGCGCCTGTGGTCGAGACGACGCGCGCCGAGGGCTCGACCCGCATCGACGACAAGGCCGTCGCGAGCCTCCCGAACAACGGGCGGAACTACCTCGACTTCACGAAGCTGACGCCCGGCGTCGCGATCGTGCAGGGGCCCGACGGCGACGAGCTCTCGATCAACGGGCAGAAGGGGATCCAGAACAACATCTCCGTCGACGGGGCCGACTTCAACAACCCGTTCTTCGGCGAGCAGCGCGGCGGCCAGCGCCCCGCTTTCACCTTCAACCTCGACGCGGTGAAGGAGGTCGTGGTCGTCGCGGACGGCGCGAACGCCGAGTTCGGGCGCTCGTCGTCGGGCTTCGTGAACGTCGTGACGAAGTCGGGCACGAACGAGTTCCACGGCTCGGCTCACGGCTTCTACAAGGACGACTCGCTGTCGGCTCGGCCGAAGCGCGCCGACGACTCGTCCAAGCCCGAGTTCGACTTCAGCCAGCTTCAGGCGGGGGCGACCCTCGGCGGGCCACTCACGAAGGACAAGCTCTTCTTCTTCACGTCCTTCGACTACCAGCGCGGGCGCTCGACGAAGCAGACCGAGTCGGGTCGCATCGAGCAGCGCGTCCTCGACTATTTCACGACGCTCGGCTACCCGAACGAGAACGCCCCTGTCGAACGCTCGAACGACGCGCGGGTCTTCCTCGCGAAGCTGGATTGGAACATCAACCCGCAGCACCTCGCGACGGTCCGGTACAACTACACGTGGTCGGTGCAGGACAACGGCACCTTCGACGTGGACTCGTGGGGCCTCAGCGCGAACGCGTCCGAGGAGGACAAGTCGAACGCGGTCTCCGGGTCCCTCCTCTCGAACTTCTCGTCGTCGGTCCTGAACGAGTTCCGGGGCCAGTTCTCGCGGGAGGACCGCCCGCGCCCGTACAACCACCAGAACATCACGGGACAGAACCGGCCGCTCCCCGACACGGCCTTCGACTTCGGCCGCAGCTACCGCTTCGGCGAGCCGTTCTTCATCCCCGTCACGTACTACGACACGCGCATCCAGGGCAACGACAACATCTCGTTCCTTGCGGGCAAGCACGAGATCAAGGCCGGCGTCGAGTACAACCGGGTGGAGTCGAACCAGACGTTCCTCGGCTTCGCGAACGGGCGCTACATCTTCGGCTCGACCGACGGCTTCCTGAACTACGCGCGGAACCCGAAGTACGTCGAGTGCTCGGACGGCTCGCACTCCGAGACCGGCGCGTGCCCTGCCGGCACCACGATCACCGGGCCGCTCCTCCTGTTCCTCCAGTTCGCGGGCGTCGGCGGCCTGACGGCGGAGCAGGCAGGAACGCAGTCGATCCCGCAGGACGAGCCGGCCGTGTTCATCCAGGACAAGTGGCAGCCGCTCCCGAACCTGACGATCCAGGCGGGCCTCCGCTGGGAGGCGCAGATCGAGCCCGACCCGATCACGTCGCCGTCGCAGGTCTTCTACGCGCCCTTCATCGGCAAGACCTCCAAGGGCCAGGCGTTCCCGTCAGAAGGCACGATTCCGTCCGACAAGAGCATGTGGCAGCCGCGCCTCGGCATCACGTGGGACCCCGCGAGCGACGGGAAGACAGTCGTCCGCGCGAACGGCGGCATCTTCTACGCCCGCATCCCGGGGCTCGTCGTGGCCTCCGTCCGAAGCACGAACGGCAGCGTCGGCCAGAACATCTTCCGCGCGAGCTTCTTCAACGGTTTTGGCCTCACGCCCCCGACGTACCCGAACCTCGTTCCCACGGCGCAGACCCTCGGAGTGCCGGATCACCCGGACGTCCACGTCTTCCCGGCCGACTTCCAGAACCCGAGAACCGTCGCCGCCAGCGTGGGCGTCGAGCGGGAGATCGGAAAAGTCTTCGGCGTCCTCTTCAAATACAACTACGCGCGCACGACGCACCTCACGCAGTTCCTCAACCTCAACGACTCGCTCCTCGGGTCGCCCTGGTCGACGGGCCTTCCGGACGGGAACGGCGGCACCACGAACGGCATCGGGGGGCTCTACGTCCACTCCTCGACGGGCCGCTCGCTCTACAACGGCCTCACGTTCGGCGTGAACAAGCGCTACACGGAGGCGGACCGCTGGGGCTTCCAGCTCAACTACACGCTTTCCTGGGACAAGTCGGACGACGACAACGAGCGCGATCCGTTCACGTTCCGCTACGCGAAGGTCACCGACCTCGAGGCCGAGTACGGCTACTCGGACCGCGACCAGCGCCACCGCCTCAACGGCTGGTTCCTCTGGACCGCGCCGGGCGACGTGAGCGTGAACCTGAGGTACTCGTACCGCTCCGCGCAGCCGCAGTCGATCACGGCGACCGGCGCCATCGCGAACACTCCGCAGGACCGGATCAACGCGAACGGTACCGTGGTCGAGCGCAACACCGGACGGAAGGAAAACGAGTTCTCCTCGCTGGACCTCCGCGTCTCGCGTCCCTTCAAGTTCGGAAGCGTCGCCGTCGAGCCGATCCTGGAGGTCTTCAACCTCTTCAACTCGAAGAACATCCGGAGTCCCGAGGTCACGAACCTGATCTTCAACTTCGACGGCACCGTGCAGAGCGGCTCCGGCGACCCGCGCCAGGTGCAGCTCGGAGTCCGGGTCGTCTTCTAGATTTCCGCGGAGGCGGCGGTCCCGGGGGCGTCAGGAAGGCGGCGCCCCCGGCTCCGTCTCGACGATGCCCTTCTCCCGCATGAAGGCGGAGAGGGCGTAGTCGGTTCCGTGCAGATGGTCCGCGAGCGTGCGCCGGAGGCGCTCGGCGAGGTCCAGCGTGATGTCGAGCGTGCCGGCAGCGTTCTCCTTCAGCAGCCGCTGCATTTCCTTCAGGAGGTTCGCGTGCTCGTTCGCGTGCTCCTCGTACGCCGGGTACTGGTGGAGCTGCATGACGAGCTCCTCGGCGAGGAAGTGCATCTTGGAGAGGGCGGCCATCTGCTCGAGAATTCGCCCGGCCTCCGCGCGCTCGTTGGCGCCCGCGGCTTTCTCGAAGGCGTCCACGAGGGCGATCTGGAGCTGATGTTCCCGATCGATCTCCGCGAGCACGCCCCTTCCGCCGCCGGCCGTCTTTCCCACCAAACACCTCCTCGCGCCGGACACATGATAGGACCTAGCGCAGCCCGGCCGCTCCGGACTATTCCACCGCCTGATTCAGGTGGCTCATGGCGTGCGCAGCGCCCGTTCCCAATCGTATAGAGGGAGGCTCCGATGCGAGTCCACGAAATCATGACCCGGCGGGTCCAGACGGTGGCTCACACCGAGAACGCGGAGGCCGCCTGGAACCTGATGCGTTGGAAGCGCATCCACCACCTCGTCGTCACCGGGGAGGGCGGCGAGGTCGTGGGCGTCGTCTCCGCGCGGGACCTCGGCGGAAGGGATCGCGACGAGATCCGCCGCATGCGCCCCATCTCCGCCATGATGACCGCGTACGCGGTCAAGGCGACGCCGGACATGCCGGTGCGTCAGGCCGCGAACGTCATGCGCGGCTGGAACATCGGCTGCCTGCCCGTGATCGAGCCCGACGGCAGCCTCGCCGGCATCGTCACGGTTTCGGATCTCCTTCGTCTCCTCGCCGAGCAGGTTTCCTCTCCGGCGCGCTCAAGGCAGGCCCGGAAGGTCGTGAAGATCGGGCGAGCCGGGAAGACCAGGGTGGCAAGGAAGTCGCGCCCCGCCCGGGCGTGACGTTCGCGGACGGCGAACGGGAGGGCCTCGTGATGCCCGGAACCGTATTCCTCGGCACGGACTTCTCCCCTGCCTCCGAGAACGCGTTCCTCCTCGCGCTCGACGAGGCCCGGCTGCGCTCCAGCGTGCTCGTCCTCGCGCACGTCATCCCCACCGAGGTCCTCCTCGACTGCGCCATCTCGGAGGTGGCTCCGCTCCGCGAGATCTGCCTGAAGAAGCTCGAGGCGCTGCGCCGCCGCGCCGCGACCTCCCACGTCACCGCGCGGATCGAGCTCCTCGACGGCAAGCCGCATGTCTCGCTCGTCGAAGCGGCGGCGCGCTTCATGGCGGAGCTCGTCGTTCTCGGCACACGGGGCCGCGCGGGCATGTCGCGGCTCATGTTCGGCAGCGTGGCGCTCCGCGTCGTCTGCGAGGCGCCCTGCCCCGTCGTCGTCGTCCGCGCCGCGGCTTGACGGGCCCGGGTCCGTCCCTTATCTTTCCGGGCTCCTGCGGGACTAGCTCAGTGGTAG
>JAMQPJ010000262.1 GCA_023717585.1 Thermoanaerobaculia bacterium | reverse complement strand
GCGTACACCGAGTCGCTGTTCCTGCTGCTGCTTCTCCTCGCCTTTCGGTTCATCCGGACAGGCCGCCCGCTCGCGGCAGTCTGCGTCGGCGTTCTGCTCGGCCTGACGCGCGCTCCGGCGGTCGCCGTCGGCCCCGCGATGGCTCTCGCGCACCTGCTCGGCAAAGAGCCGCAGGGCACGCCCGCGCCCGGCCCACGTCCGCGCAAGCGCCTCATGGCGTCCGCCGCGCTCGCCGTCGCTCCGCTCGCGGGCGTCCTGACGTACGTGCTGGGCATCGGCTGGTGGAAAGGGCAGCCGGATCTGTTCTTCCGCGCGATGGGCGCCTGGGCTCACCGCTCGACGAATCCCCTCGACGGAGGCGCGGCGTTCGTGCGCGAGCAGGTCACGCTCTTTTCGGGCGGCACGCTTCTCGAGCACCCGGGGGCGCTGGCGCCCCTCGCGCACTTCACGCTCTTCGCGGTCCTCGCCGTCCTGCAGGCGAAGAGACGCCGTTTCTCCGACGCGGCGTGGACGGCGGGCGTTCTCGGCCTGGCGTTTCTCACGGGGACGACGAACGGCGTGCCGCGCTACACGCTGACGATTTTTCCGGGGCTCATCCTTCTTTTCGAGCTGCTCGAGCACCGCCCGCGTCTCCGCGCGGCGGCGCTCGCGCTCTCGACGGCGCTGCTCCTCCTGCGCGCCGCCTTCTTCGTGAACTGGCGCTTCGTCTCTTGAGGGGCCGGGTATGCTCCGGGCCGTGACGCCGACAAACTCCGGCAGGGGCGAGGTGGGCGCCGCCCGCCCGCCCCGCTCCGTCTCTCTCGTCGTCCCGATGTTCAACGAGGAGAAGTGCGTTGGCCGGCTGCTCGACGTCGCGATTCCGGCTCTCGAGGAGCACGTCGACGAGTGGGAGATCGTCCTCGTGGACGACGCTTCCAGGGACACGACCCTGGCGCTCGCCCGGATACGCGCCGAAAAGGAGCCACGGGTGCGGGTGCTGGCGCAGCCGTCGAACCGGGGCCTCGGGGGCACGCTGCGCGAGGGCTTCGCCGCCGCCCGGCACGAGTGGATTCTCTACAGCGACTGCGATCTGCCCTGGGACCTCGCCGAGACGGACCGCCTGTTCCGGGCCGCCGAGATCACCGGGGCGGATCTCGTCTCGGCCTACCGGCTCGACCGGACCGGAGAAGGCGTGCTGCGCTCGCTGTACTCGTTCGCGTACAACGGCCTCGTGCACGCCCTTTTCGGGATCGTGCTCCGGGACGTCAATTTCTCCTGCAAGCTGATCCGGCGAAGCCTCCTGTCGGGAATGACGCTCCGCAGCGAAGGGTCCTTTTTCGACGCCGAGCTCCTCGCGCGCTGCGCCGCGCGCGGAGCCGTGGTCCAGCAGGTGGGCATCGACTACTTTCCACGGACGCGCGGCCTGTCGACCCTCTCCTCGCCGAAGACGGTCCTCACGATCCTGCGCGAAATGGCACGCTACGCCCCGGAGATCCGCGCCGAGCGGCGCCGGCTCGGAGCGCCTTGACGCGCGTCGTCCTCAACGCCGACGACTTCGGCCTCGCTCCCGCGCACACGCGCCGGGTCGCCGCGCTCCGCGCGAAGGGCCTCCTGACAGACGTGAGCCTCCTCACGAACGGCACCTCGTTCGACGAGGCCGCCCTCGGCCTGCGCGGGGCGGGACATTTCGAGACGGGCGTCCACCTCTGCATCACGGGCGGCGAGCGACCGGTCTCGGCGCCGCGCGACATCCCGTCGCTCCTTTCCGGCCCCTCCTTCCGCGCCCACTGGCCCGCTGTTCTCCTGGCGCTCACGGCCGGCCGGATCCGGCGCGCCGAGGTGGAACGCGAGTGGGAGGCGCAAATCGCGCGGGCGGAGGGCGCCGGCCTCAGGGTCACGCACCTCGACTCGCACCAGAACCTGCATCTGCACCCGTTTCTCTTCCCCGTCGCCGTGGCGCTCGCGCGGCGTTTCCGCGTGCCCTTCGTGCGTGCGCCCCGCGGCGACGACCCGCCCGGCCGGCCGGATGCGCCGCCGCTCTCCCGGCTTCGCGCGCGCCTTCTCGCGCTTCTCGGCGGTCGCGGCCGGAGGCTTCTCGACGCGGCCGGACTTCCCGAGCCTCCACGCGTCCTCGGGCTGGCCGAGGCGGGGCACATGACCGCCGCGCGATTCCAAAGCGCCGTCGCGGAGCTGCCCGAGGGCGACTACGAGTTCGCGCTCCACGCCGGGGACGAGGACGACGTCACGCGCGCGCGCTACAACTGGGGCTACGAATGGCGCGAGGAGTCCGAAACGCTCGAGTCGGGCGCGGTCGCGGCGGCCCTCGCCGCCCGCGGAATCGCGACCGCGAGCTTCGGCGCCCTCACGTGATCCCGCGCCCTCCGTCGAGAAGCGCGTCCCACGCGCTCCAGAATCCAGGCCACGACTTCGCGACGACGCCTGGATCGTCGAGCGTCGAGCCCTCTGGCAGCGACAGCGAGAGCACGGCCGCCGACATCGCCACCCGATGGTCGGCGTGCGCGGCGAACGCGGCGGCTCGGGGGAACCCCGTCGGGCCGTCCACGACGAGCACGGGGCCGTGCCGGTCTCTCTCCTCCCGTGCCGCGGCGCCCGCGCGGGTCAGAAGATCGAGCGCGGCCGCGAGCCGGTCGGATTCCTTCTCGCGCAGGCGGGCGACGCCCGAGAGGCGCGACGTGCCGCCGGCGAATGCGACGAGCGCCGCGAGCGGGAGCGCGGCATCCGGCGCAGCATCGACGTCGGCGTCGACGGGAAAAAGCGCGCGCGCGCCGCCGGCGGGTCCCGTGACCGTGAGCGCGTCCTCGCCCTCCGTTACCTTTTCCCACTGGACCTTTCCGCCCGCGGCGGCCGCCCACGCGCGGAGTGCCGCGTCCGGCTGCTCGGAGTCGCGCGCGAGGCCGCGCAGCGTCACGCGCCCGCCGGACGCGAGCGCTCCCGCGATGGGAAAGCACGCCGCCGAGTCGTCGCCGGGCACGCGGTAACGCGCTGGGCGGTAACCGCCACCGCCGGACGCTTCGAAACCCTCGAGGACCCGGCGGGTCAGGGCGAGGTAGGAAGCCGAGGCGAGAGGTCCCTCGACGTCGAGCTCGATGCCTC
>JAMQPJ010000249.1 GCA_023717585.1 Thermoanaerobaculia bacterium | reverse complement strand
CAGACCGCTGCCCGCCGCGAACCTCAAACACGGGGACGCAGACGTGACCCTCGACGAGGGTCTTGTCTTCTACGAGCAGAATCTTCTTCTTTCTTTCCACGATCCCGGCGGCGAGGTGGATGATTCGGGGCACCGCCGGGCGCGGCTTTCGCGGGAAGCCTTCCGGCTTCCCGCTCGCCGCGGCCCTGCAGACCTTCCGCAGCGGGCACGCGCCGCAGCGCGGCGTCCGCGGCGTGCACACGAGGGCGCCGAGCTCCATGACGGCCTGGTTGTGATCGCCGGGATTCCGCGCCGGAACGAGCGGCCGCGCGAGCCCGCGCACCTTCGCGAGCGCCGCGGGCGCCTTCGGGTCGAGGCGCAGGCCGTGGAGGCGGCAGAGGACGCGCGCGACGTTGCCGTCCACGGCGGGCTCCCGGTTCCCGAAGCAGATGGAGGAGACCGCGGCCGCCGTGTAGGCCCCGATGCCGGGGAGAGCCTTCAGGCCTTCGAGTGTGCGCGGAAACGCGCCCGCCCTCGCGATGGCCTTCGCCGTGCGGTGCAGATTCCGCGCACGCGCGTAATAGCCGAGGCCGCTCCACTCGGCAAGGACCGCGCGCTCGGGAGCGCGCGCGAGCGCCTCGACGGTCGGGAAACGCGACAGGAAGCGCTTCCAGCGAGGTGCGATCACCCCGACCGTCGTCTGCTGAAGCATCACCTCCGAGAGCAGGATCGCGTACGGTTCGCGCGTCCGCCGCCACGGCAGGGCGCGCTTGTGCGCGCGATACCAGTGCGCGAGTACGCGAGTCACGTCGCCCGAGGGCATGGGCTGCACCTGCCGGGGATACCATACCTGCCGCATGGACCTCGACTGGGAGGGGCTCACCGTTGCCTTCGCGGCGCGTTCGATGCTCATGAATCACTTTCTCGACCGCGCGACCGGCGAGGTGCACGCGCACCTGAACGGCTCGCCTGACCTGCGGGAGGCGCTGCTCCACGAGCGGTCGGGGCGCTACCTGAGGATTCCGAAGTCGACTCCGGACATCGACGCGGAGCGCTGCCGCGCCTTCGCTCCGAGAATGGAGGACGCTACCGGTCGCGAGAAGGCGCTTCGGGCCCTCGGGTCCGGAGGCCCGGGGGCTTTCCGCGACGTGCTCCTAGCGTTTCCGAACGACGAAGCGGCCTGGTTCGTCTTCAGGGACCGGCGCGTCCGGGAGGAGCTCCTCGTGTGGATTGCCGCGCAGGGGATCCGCGCGGAGCCCGCGCGCTGACTTCTCAGGCCGGCGCGTCCTCGAAGACGAAGCGGGCGAAGCGGCTCGGCACGTGGAAGTCCGGCGGATCCGCGCGAAGCGTCGGAGAGAGCGCCAGAAAGCGCGTCGAGCGCCCGCGAGCGATCCGGTAAGCGTTGCCCCGGCGCTCCTCTCCCGGCGCGGGCGCGTGGCCGGGGGGGAGCGACGACCAGGGCACGATCAGACGGCAGCTCCATCGCGTCCATTCCGTGGCCGGGCGCGCCTTCGGATCTCCCGTGACGCCGATGGAGATCCCGGCGGGAGGCGCGCCGCGGGAGACGCTCCACGTCTCGCGGCTGTCGTCGGGGTTCACGATGTGGGCCGTATAGAGGCGTCCGCGCGGATTTACGACGAATTCGTCGTACGCGAAGGGTTCATGGGCCGTGGCGAGGAAAAGCTCCACGCACTCGTCGCGAAAGACGTCTTCGCCGTCGTCGCGTTCGAGGGTGAGAGGCG
>JAMQPJ010000232.1 GCA_023717585.1 Thermoanaerobaculia bacterium | reverse complement strand
GGCGCCGCTCGCGCCCGCGCCCGGCAAGGGCGCGGGCCTTCCCTCTGTCCCGTGGCACGAGGCGCAGCCGCGCCTCTCGTACGCCGCGAAGCCGCCGAGGAGCCGCGCGTCGGGCGGCGGCTGGGATGCCGGGTCGAGACCCGAGAGACTTCCCTTCGGCGCGTCGCGGGCGCCGAAATAGAGCAGGCCGAGGAGCAGGGCCGCCCCCGCGCCGCCCGTCGCGAGGACGAGCCGCCGGTCGCGGGGCCGCCGGGAGGCCCCGCGGTCGAGCCATGGAACGAGCGCCAGAAGCAGCATCGAGACCCCGGGGAGGATCGCGGTGCCGATCGGCTCGAGCGGGCCCTTGAAGTACTTCAGGAGCTGAAAGAGCGGGAGGAAATACCACTCGGGCCGGGGCACGTAAGACGAGTCCGTCGGGTCCGCAAGCCGTTCGAGCGGCGCGGGGTGCCGGGCCGCGAGCCAGAAGAGAGCGAGGACGAGCGCGAGCCCGACGGCCCCGTCCCGCGCCGCCTGATAGGGAAAGAACGGTTCCCTCGGGTCGGGTTCGTCCGTCGGCCCGGCGTGAGAGTGCCGGCGCAACAGGAGGAGGTGGACGAAGACGAAGGCCAGGGTGAGAAGCGGCAGCAGGACGACGTGGAGCGCGTAAAAGCGCGTCAGCGTCGCCGCGCCCACGGTGGGACCTCCCGCCATGAGGCGTGAAGCGGCGGCCCCCGCGATCGGAAGCGCCGCGGGCACATTCGTGCCGACCACCGTCGCCCAGTAGGCCTTCTGATCCCACGGGAGGAGATAGCCCGTGAAGCCGAATCCGAGCACGAGGAGGAGGAGCGCGAGACCCACGAGCCAGTTCAACTCCCGCGGCCGGCGATAGGCGCCGAAGACGAACGTGCGCGCCATGTGAAGCGCGACGAGAAACACAATCGCCGACGCACCCCAGTGATGGAGGCCGCGCACGAGCGCTCCCGCCGGAAGGCGCGTCTGAATCGCCTTCACGCTTTCCCACGCATGATCCGGCGTGGGGGCATAGGCGAGCGCGAGCGCGAAGCCCGTGGCGAACTGGACGAGGAGCGCGACGAGAGCCGCGGAGCCCAGCGTGAAGAGCCACGCCCGCCGGACGGAAACCGGCTCGTCCGCGAGCGCGCGCCAGAGCGACGAGAGGCCGGCACGCGACTCCAGGAACTCGAGGAGCCTCCTCACGCGTCGAGCGCCGAAGCGTCGAGCCGCGCGCGTCCGCCGTCGACGACGAGCGGCAGGCGCCGGAGGGGCCTCGGCGGCGGACCGGCAAGCACGGCGCCATCGGGCCCGTAGACCCCGCCGTGGCACGGACAGAGAAACGCGTTACGGCCCCTGTCCCACGAGACGCCGCAGCCGAGGTGGCTGCAGGTCGTCGCGAGCGCCGCGAGACCCGACGCGGCGCCGCCGTCCCGCACGATCGCGAATCGCTCCTTCACGCGGCGCCTCATGTAGCCGTCCTCCACGGCGCGTTCGACGAGGATCTCTTCGGGCCCCGACGCACCCGACCGCAGCGCCTCGAACGCGGATGCCGGCCCGACGTCGAGAAGCACGGGCTCTTGCGGGGCGCGCCGGCGGAGCGGGCCGAGGACGAAGGCGAGCACGGCCCCCGAGACCGAGGACGCGGCGGCGACAGCCGTCCCGAACGCCGCGAGCGTGAACGTCCGGCGGGATGCCATCAGCCCCTGTCCGTCGAGAAGGCGACTCTTCTTTCGGAAAGACACTCCGCGCCGGCGAGCATGTGCTCATTTTACGTGATCGAGTCTCGTCGCCTCGGCCGGCGGCACGGCGCCGCCGGTTCCGGCTGGTCCTCACAGCCATCGCGCGGCTGCTCGCGGATTCAGAACGGGACGATCTGCCGGAAGACCAGCTCGTGTGCGACGAGGTAGCCGAAGACGCCGTGTCCGGCCGCGTGGAAATGCTCGTTCCCGGAGAGTTCCGCGACGGGATAGAAGGTCTCGCGAAGGACGTCGAAGGCCGGCACGAGGTCGAGGAGCTCGACTCCGCGCTTCTCGCAAAGCTCGCGGTAGAAGTCGCGCTGTTCGCCGAGCGCCTCGCGACTGCCGAGCGGATAGAAGCAGAAAACCAGCCGCCGGGGCGCGAGTCGCTTTTTCAGCAGCTCGAGCGGGCGCCCGTACAGCTCGAGCGCCTCCCGGCGCAGCTCCGGGTCCGACGCCAGCTTTCCGAGAGACGCTCCAATCTCGAGGCGGCCGTCGGGCGAGGCCGTTGCCAGCCCCCGCTTCCGGCACGCCCGGAACAGCGCGGCGGCCGGACTCCTTTTGAGCTTCGCCTCCGCCGGCAGGAGGAGGTACTCGGGGTCGATCTCCGCCGCGGGGATCCTGCCGTCCGTCGTGAGCGGGTGGTTCAGCCAGGCATCCAGCGTGCCGGAGCCGGGGGGCATCATGAGGAGAACGGTGTCAACGTCCCACGCCTTCGCCACGGTCGGCACTTCATGGGCCGGCCACACGCCCAACGGTGCCCAACTGCCGTGTACCTTCGTCAATACCTCGTACGCCGTCGCGCGGCCTTCGAGAGCCGCGCGAGTGTTCAGCGTCAGTTGGAGCCGCTTGGGGA
>JAMQPJ010000177.1 GCA_023717585.1 Thermoanaerobaculia bacterium | reverse complement strand
ACGATCCTTCTCATCGTCTCTCATCGCGCGAACATCCGGCGGCTGCTCGGCGGGACCGAGCGGCGGCTGGGACGGAGGGACTAATGACCCGGATCGCCATCGTGGGCACCGGCGCCTGGGGCACCGCCCTCGCGGCTCATGGCGCGAACAAGGGGCTGGACGTGGCGCTTCTCGGCCGCCGGCCCGACGTCGTGGCGCGCCTCGCGGCGACGCGCGCCCATCCGGCGCTCCAGGGAGCCCCGCCGATTTCCTCGCGCGTGACGATCACGACGAACGCGCGGGAGGCGTTCGAGGGGGCGGCCGCCGTTCTCTGGTCGGTGTCGGTGCAGGCGACGGCGGGGGAGCTCGAGAGGCTCGCGTCTTTCCTGCCGGACCGGCCTCTCGTCGCGACGTCGAAAGGCCTGGAGATCGGATCGCGCCGGAGGACCACCGAGATCATGTCCTTCGTCACCGGGCGAACGGCGGGCCTCGCCGTGCTCTCGGGCCCGACCTTCGCGGCGGAGGTGGCGCGCGGCCTTCCCGCGGCGGCCGTCGTCGCGAGCGCGGATCCGGACGTCGCGACCGAGCTTCAGGCGCTCCTCTCCTCGCCCACCCTGCGGCTCTATCGCTCGGCCGACGTCCTGGGAGTCGAGATCTCGGGCGCGGCGAAGAACGTCGTCGCGATCGCGGCCGGCCTCGTGGACGGCCTGCGCCTCGGGCACAACACCCGGGCGGCCCTCCTGACGCGCGCGCTCGCCGAGATCCGCCGGCTCGGGACGCGCCTCGGGGGAAGCCCCGAGACGTTCGCGGGGCTCGCGGGCGTCGGGGACCTCATCCTCACCGCCACCGGAGACCTCTCGCGCAACCGCCGGGTCGGCCTCGCCCTGGCGTCCGGAAAGTCGCTCACAGACGCGGTCGCCGCGCTGGGCGGCGAGGTCGCAGAGGGCGTCGCGACGTCGCCGGTGCTTCTCGAGCTCGCGGAAGAAGCGGGCGTCGAGATGCCGATCGCCGTGATGGTCGCGTCGATTCTCTCGGGCCGGACGGCCCCGACGGATGCCGTGCGCAATCTGATGACGCGGGCGCTCAAGGAGGAAAAGGTCTGAGCGAGAATGCGGCCTCCGTGACCGTACGCGCGCCCGCCCCGGGCTCCCAGATCGTCGTGCCGCCGGGGCTCGGCCTGTCGTACGTCCGCGTGGACGAGGCGGGCGACGAACCCCTTCCGGAGAAGGGTCTCGTGGACATCGCGGTGCTCGACATGCATCACGGCTACGCGAACCTCGGGCACGCGTCGATCGTGGAGAGCCTGCTCAACTACGCGTACGACGCGCGCCAGAAGCATCCCGGGGCCCCGGCGGTCCGGGTCGTGAGCTACGACGTGCGCCTCGGGTTGTGCGTTCCGTCCTTTCCCGCCCGCTTTCCGATCGTCGTGGGCTCGGGCGGTCCGGGAGCCCTGGACCCGCGCGACAACGATGGCGTCTCGCCGGGCTCGCAGGGGATCCTCGAGAATCCCGCGTGGGAAGCGCCGCTGTTCCGCTTCTTCGACGGAGTCCTCGCGAGCCCCGCCACGGCGATGCTCGCTATCTGCCATTCGTTCGGTGTCCTGGCGCGATGGGGGGGCGTCGCCCGCGCGACCTTGCGGGGGCCGGAGAGGGGCGGGAAGAGCGCGGGCATCGTGACGAACATCCTCACGGACGATGCCTGGGCCCACCCTTTCTTCGGCGACTACTTCGCCGAGAACGGGAGCCCGGACGTCAAGGTCCTCGACAGCCGCCTGTTCGACCTGCTGCCGACGGGCGCGGGAATCGCGCGGCCTCTCGGCTTCGACTGCGACGTTTCGGGGGCGGGGCCCGGTCCCGCCGTGACGATGTTCGAGTTCGCGCGGATGGAGGATGGCGCGCTGCCGCGCATCTGGGGCGTGAACCACCATCCCGAGATCGGCGAACCGCTGCTCCAGCGCGAAAGGCTCGAGCGGGTGCGGGCGAACGGTGGCGTCTCCCAGGCTTGGTATCTCGAGCGGCTCGGCACCCTGGCCGCCTGGGACGCCTCAGCCGCGACCGAGCTGGGCCTTCGCCGCACGACGCGCTGGACGTTCGAGAAGCCTCTGCGCTGCCACCTCGAGCGCGCGCTGGAACGCTAGTCGCTTGTCGTCCTGTTTCCGAATGCCTTGATGGCGTTCTCCAAGACCCGCCCGGACTCGACGCTCACCGGGGCGGCTCCCACGGGTCGAGGACTTCGAGCCCCGGGAAGGAATAGTCCGCTCTGTTGCGGGTCACGAGCCGCAGCCCGTGGACAAGCGCGGTCGCGGCGAGGAGAGAATCGACGGCGGGTATTGTTCGGCCCGCTGCTGCGACGAGCCTTCCCCACCGGTCCGCGACCGCGGCGTCGACGGGAAGAATGCGACCTTCGAACCAGGCGGGAATCTCCGACTCGAGCCAGACACGGAGGCTGTCTTTTCGCGCTCCACTGCGGAGCTTTTCTATCCCCTTCCTGATCTCACCCAGTGTGAGCACGCTGATGAAGAGAGAAGGCCCTCCTGCTGACTTCAGCCAGCGAACGACGCCGTCATCCGGCCGCGGACGAGTCGCCTCGGAGATGACGTTCGTGTCTACCAGGAAGCTCATAGCTCGATATCGCGCGCGGGCGACTTGTCGCGCTCGAGATCGAGATCCACTCCGACGAGCGGAGACCTCCTAAGGAACTCGTAGAGAGAAAGCTGTTTCTTTTTCTTCAGCCGCTCGTACTCGGCGATAGACAGCACGACGGCCGCCGGCTCGCCACGCACGCTGATCTCCTGCGGCCCTTCCCGGGCCGACTTCACGACTTCGCTGAGCCGGGCCTTTGCTTCCTGGAGCTGCCAACGTCGCATGGAGATCTCCGACTAGTCCGTCTAGTCAGAGACTAGCTCGCCACAAGGAAGCTGTCAAGGGAGCTTGATCTCGGTCTGGCGTCCTCAGCGCTTCGCGCCGCCCTTTTCGCCCGGCAGGAGCCCGTGCAGGTCGCAATGGCCGCCGTGCGGGTGATGAAGGGCGCCGGCGACGTCGTAGTCGAGGTGTTCGCCGTGCGGGACACTTTCGTGGCCGCAGGATCCCCCGTGCGATTCGCCGCACTCGACGGGCGCGCACGCTTCCGGCCGTTTCCGGTCCACTTCGAGGCGGTGCTCGTCGAGATGGTCCCCGTGCGGCGCGTGCAGGTGGCCGTCGTGGAGATAGTCCGCGTGATCGCCGTGTTTCACGGCCTTGTGGCCGCAGCTCGGCCCGTGCTGGTGAGCGTGACTCTCGTGCTCGCGGCAGGACACGTCGGGCCTCCTCCCCTCATCGTCGCTCGCCTCGACGCGCGGGTCAACCGTGGGATAATTTTTTCCGGACATGAGACCCATCCCGGTGTTTGCGTTCGTCGCCTGCCTCGGCACGGCGGCGGGACGGGGAGAGTGCGCTCCCGCGCGGCCGGTCGCCGTGGCGACGATCGCGCCTCTCGCGAGCCTCGTGGCGACGGTGGCCGGCCCGGAGTGGGACGTCCGGACGGTCATTCCGCCGGGCACCTCTCCGCACGTCTTCGAACCGGCGCCGCGCGACGTCCGGCGATTCGCACCGGCGCTGCTCGTGGTCACCGTGGGCGCGGGTTACGACGACTGGGCCGGAAAGCTAGCCCGGGCGTGCGCCTCGGGCGCGGTCCTGCACGACGCGGGCCTCTCCGTGGGCGTCGAACGGGGAGACGGCGGGGATGACGACGGGGATCTTGGCCGGGACCCTCACTGGTGGCTCTCCCCGAGGCGCGCGGCGCGCGCGATTGCGCCCCTCGCCGAGCGGTTCGCCGCGCTCGATCCGCCGCGCGCGGACGGATACCTGCGCCGCGCGCGCGCGGGAGCCGCGGCCCTTCTCGCGCTGGACGCCGAGCTCGCCGCGCTGCTCCTGCCGGTGAAGGGGGCGACCGTCGTCGCCGCCCACAACTCCTGGGCGTATTTCATCTCCGACTACGGCCTCGTGGACGGCGGGGCGATCGAGACCGCTCCGGGGCGGGAGCCGTCCGCTCGAGATCTCGGAAAGCTCCTCGACCTCGTCCGCGCGCGAAGGGTCCGGGCCGTCTTTGCGGAACCCCAGTTCTCTCCCGCGGCCGCGCGCGTGCTCGCCAAGGACGCGGGAATCCGCGTCGCGTTCGTCGACCCGATCGGCGGTGTGCCGGGCCGCGCGGACTACGCCGACCTTCTGCGCTACGACGCGCGTGCGTTCCGCGAGGCGCTCGGAACGCCATGAAGGCCCTGAACGTCGGAGTTCGATTCGAGGGTGTCGGCGTGCGGTTCGGCGGAAGGCCGGTCGTAGAGGACGCCAGCTTCGAGATTCGTCCGGGAGAGCGGACCGCCTTTCTCGGTCCGAACGGGGGAGGCAAGACCACGCTCATGCGGGTTCTCCTGGGCCTCCTCGAGCCGGACGAGGGCCGCGTCGTGTTTCTCGAGGAGGGCCGGGAGATTCCCCGCCCACGCGTCGGCTACCTCTCGCAGCGATCCACGCTCCACGCGGACGCTCCGGTTTCCGGCGTGGACCTCGTCGCGCTGACGCTTGCCCCCGCGCCCGGATTCCGGGGTCTCGGCCCGGCGCGCGCCGAGGCGCGGGTCGCTCTCACGCGCGCGGGGCTCGCGGCAGACAGGCAGGCTCTGCCTGTCGGTCGTCTCTCGGGAGGGCAGAGACAGCGCGTCCTT
>JAMQPJ010000162.1 GCA_023717585.1 Thermoanaerobaculia bacterium | reverse complement strand
GGGTCGTTCGACGCGGCCCTCCTCAAGCCCGCGCTCTCGGGGATGAACGCGGCCGGACGCGCCAGCGTCGACCTGAAGATCGGCGGCACGGCCGCGGCGCCGGCGCTGACGGGGCGCGCGGCTCTGGATGGAGTCGATCTGTGGAATCCCGGCGGCACCGCGCTCGAGGCGATCACAGGAACGCTCCTGTTCTCGGAAGATCGGGTCGCTCTCTCGGACCTCTCGCTTCGTTACAGCGGCGGCACGGTGGGCGTGGGCGGATTCGTGACGCTCTCGGGCTTGCGGCCCACGTCCATCAGGTTGAGCGCCCACGTCGGTCATGTCCGGTATTCGCCCTTCGACGGTTTCCGGGGCACGTTCTCGGGGGATCTCGTCTTTCTCGGAGACACGACGCTGCGCATGGTGCGCGGCGACCTCGTCTTCGACCGGGCGCTCTACACACGAGACTTCTCCCTGGACATCGCATCACTCCTTGCGCGGAAGCGCGACTTGAGCACGAGCCCGACGTCGTTCGACGCCGCGGTCCTCGACGTCCGGCTCGAGGCGCCGCCGTCCTCGATCGAGGTGCGCGCGAACGTGGCCCGCCTGAAACTCTCGGGCGAGCTCTTCCTGCGGGGCACGGTCGGTCACCCCCTCCTGTTCGGCGAGGTCACCGCGGAGGAGGGCGGCCGTCTCACGCTGCAGGGACAGCACTACGAGCTCGTCTCCGGCAAGATACTCTTCTCGAATCCGCTCCGCATAGAGCCCTTCTTCGAGATCGAGGCGCGGGGCACGGTCAATCGTTACCAGGTCACGTTCGGCCTGACGGGGACGCCCTCGCGTCTCGCGCCCCGATTCTCGTCGGACCCCCAGCTCTCCGAGGCGCAAATCGTCTCTCTCATGACCACCGGCGACGTTCCGCAGAGCGCGGGTGCGCCTGTCGGGCCGGCCCCCAACTCGTCCGACGAGTCGATCTCGAAGGCCGCGCGCGAGCTCCTCGCGAGTCTCGCGACAGAAGCCGTCACGAGCCGCACGAAAGACTTCTTCCGGCTGGACCGTTTCCAGATCGATCCGACGATCACGGGCACGTCCTTCGACGCGCCGCGCATCACGGTGGGCAAGAGTCTCGGCAAGAACTTCAACGCCACAGTCTCCTTCGTGCTGTCGAGCAACCAGCAGCAGATCATCACCCTCGACTATCAGCTGTCTCCCGCAGCGGTCGTCCAGGCCAAGCTCGACGAGACGGGGGTCTACTCTCTCGAACTTCGGATCCGGCAGCGATTGCGATGAGGATTCTCCGGCCCTCTCTGTTCGCCGCCGGAGCGTTGTGTCTCGCGGCGCGTGCGTGGGCGGCGACGTCCTACGGGGCGGGGATCGCGTCTCTGTCGTTCCGCGGCGACGCGCCGATCGACACGAAGCGGCTCGAGGCGCTCACGGAGCTGAGGCCCGGCCGCAGCCTCACGGACGAGGCCGTGAGGACGAGCCTCCGCAACCTCTTCGCGACGCGGCTCTTCTCCGACCTCGCCCTCGAGGCAGCCCCTTCTCCCGCCGGCACGATCCTCGTCATCGTCTTCGCGGCGGCGCCAAGGATCGAGCACCTTGCGATCTCGCCGGGAGTCCCGGCTTCCGGCCGCGTCCTCGACGCTGTGGGCCTCGGAGCGGGCGATACCTGGCAGGACGACCTCAGACCCCGGTACGAAGAGGCGATCCGGCGCGTTCTCCGCGACCAGGGATACTTCGATCCGAAGATCGCGACGGTCGTCGAGGCGGGAGCCGACGAGACGAGCGTCCGCGTCCGCTTCGAGGTGCGGCAGGGCCCGCGCGCGACGGGGGGACCACCCCGGTTTTCGTCCCCACTTTCTCCCCTCGACGAGACGGCCCTTCTCGCGAGGGCGAAGTCGAAGCCCGGGAAGCCGTATCGCGGCGCCGTGGCACGGGAAGACTCCGAGCGCTTCGCGGCCGCCTACCGGCGGCTCGGGCATTCGCGAGCGGAGGTCCGGCTGGAGGACGAGAGCTACGACGCCGCATCGGCGACGGTGACGCCGCATTACGCGCTCTTCGTCGGGCCGCGAGTCGTCCTCAGGGTCACGGGGGAGAGCGAGAGCGTGGTGCGAACGCACCCCGATTCGCCGTGGTCACGCGGGGAGCCGTCCGACGAGGACTCCCTTCAGCTCCTGAAGGACGGGCTCCGCCGCACCTATCAGGAAAGAGGCTACGCGCGCGCGAAGGTGGAGGTCTCGTTCGAGACGACTCCGGACGAGGAGCTCGTGGCGTTCGCGATCGAAAAAGGGGAGCGCTGGACGATTTCCCGTGTTGCCGTGACCGGCGTCGTCAGCCTGCCGCAGAGCGCCGTCTCGGCTGCACTTCAGACGCGCCCGCGCGGCCTCCTCGCGTCCGGACGATACGTGGATGGAGAAGCCGCCGCGGACCGGGGCGCCCTGGAGTCGCTCTACCGCGCGAGCGGGTTTCGGCACGCCCGCGTCCTGCCGCCCGAGGTGACGGAGGGCGCCTCGCGGGACACCCTCGAGGTGACGTTCAAGGTCGAGGAAGGGCTCCGTACGATCGTGGCGACACGGGCCGTGGTGGGCATCAAGACGCTCCCGGAGAGCATGCTCCTTCCACGACTCGCTGTCCGGCCCGGCCTCCCGTACTCCGAGTCCTCGGTCGGTGACGACGCGGCCCTGCTGCAGTCGCTGTACGTGGACCGCGGATATGTGGACGCGAAAGTGGAAGCCACGGCGCGCTTCCCCGACCCCGTGCCGCCCGAGGGAGAGCGCGCCGAGGTGATCGACACGGTGACGGAGGGGACTCCCGTCGTCTTCGGCAAGACGATCCTGCGCGGCAACCGGCGCACGCAGCCCTTCATCGTGGAAGACCGCCTCGCGAACCGGGAAGGCTCGCCGTTCTCGCTCACGAAGCTCCTCGAGACGCAGCAGAGTCTCGCGCGCCTCGGGATTTTCCAGAAGATCGAGCTTTCGACGTTTCCGACGGATCCCGAGACGCTGTCGCGGGCGGTCCTCGTCACGGTTTCCGAGGCGCGACCGTGGAGCCTCACGTACGGAGTCGGCGCCGAATACGCGCCGCAGGCGCCCGGCACGCAGCTCTCGGCGCGGCTTTCCCTGGGTGTCTCCTACAACAACGTCTTCGGGCGCGCCCTCGAGCTGAGCGGGGAAGGACGCATCTCGAACCGGGATCCGCGGGTCATCCTGTCGGCGCGCGATCGGTCGCTTTTCGGCGGGAAGATCCCGATCTCCGTGGCCGCCTACCAGACGAACGACTACTTCTCGGACATCTTCGTCAAGCGGACCGGCGGGTTCCTCCAGGCGGAATACCGCCCTTCGGCGTCGCTCCGTACGGGTCTCCGCTACCAGTACGAGCTCGTCAGCCCCAGTTCCGATCCCGGGCTCGGGGCCGACCAGAGACTCAATCAGCCGAGCCGCATCAGCTCGGTCGCCGGAGGCGTGACCTGGGACCGCCGCAACGACCCCTTGAACCCGAGCGCGGGCACGTTTCTCGCCGCCGACGTCAAGTACGCGTTTCCGTTCATTGCAGCCGACGCGGACTTCCTGAAGGCGCTGGTTCAGGCGGCCCTGTACAGGCCCTCCGGCGCAACGCGCCTCGTCTTCTCGGTCCGCGGCGCGGTGATCTGGAACAACCAGGCGTGCGACGTCGTGCCGTACGAAGCCGCTCTCTGCGGCCCCAACCTGATCGTCCCCGTGCCGGAGCGCCTGTTCGCGGGCGGTTCGTCCACGCACCGCGCCTTCGCGCGCGACAATCTGGGCATCCCGGACGAGACACTGAACGCGGAAGGGGTGGGCAAGGGCGGCACGGTGATGCTCGTCGCGAACGCCGAATGGCGCATTCCCGTCGCGAGCAGCTTCGAGGTGGCACTCTTCTTCGACGTCGGAAACGTGTGGGCCGATCCGAAGAGCGTGAACCTCGCGCTGCTCCGGTCCGGCGCCGGCCTCGGGCTCCACTACCAGACTCCCGTGGGTCCGATCCGGCTCGAATACGGCCTCAAGCTGGACCGCAAGCCGGGCGAGGATGCGGGAGCCTTCGCGTTCTCGGTCGGCTATCCCTTCTAGGGGCGGTTCGGCGGGGCCTTCGCGGGCGCCGGACGCCGCTCGCGAAGGCTTACAATGGTTCATGCCGCGCTTCACGGTCCTTGAGACTTCTGCTCTGTTCTCGAACCGGGTCAAGTACGACTACCTGTTCGAGATGGAGATGTGGCTGAAGGGCCTCGAGCGCTTCTTCCAGATCGATTGCCTGCCTCTTTCCGCGTTCGAGCGGTCCCACGCTTCCCTCAAGAACTACGTCGAAGAGGTGGGCGCCGTGCGGGCCGGGGTCGCCCACATGGCGATGCTCGCCACCCAGCTTCTCGGGGAGGGCAAGGAGGATCTCGCGTCGTTCCTGCTCTATCTCGACAGCCAGGTGACGCGGCCGGGCAGCGCCGAGACGCCGGCCAGGCGGCGCGGAGGGAACGCCGAGACGGAACTCGCCCTCGTCGTCGAGAAGCTCGACGATTTTGCGAAGATTCTCGACGAGCTTTCCCGGGCGCCGTTCGTCCCGCTCCAGACGTATCTCTCCCTGGGGCGGATCGTGGTCGGCACGCTGCGGCAGGACCCGAACCTGGGTGTCCTGTTTCGCGAGAACCTTCGCCCCGTGCTCGACAAGGAGTCGAAGCAGTCGCTCGGCCGCGTGCTCGGAAGCCTGCCCGAGCCCGCGCACCGTGGCGCCCTCGCCGCCCTCTTCGTCGCGCTCTTCAAGGGCCTGCGCTACGCCGAGCGGGCGCGCACGGCGGCCGAATCGCCCGCGACGCGCAAGCGCGCGCTCCTGATCTTCAGCCTTCTCAAGGGCGAGAGCGATTCCATCGCCTCCTTCATCTCGAAGCGGCTCGCGCCCCGATTCCCCGAGGAATCCGCACAAGCCGGGGGGCTGCGCCGCGTCGTGACCGCGCTCGACGCCGAGGTCCGGAAAGTCATGGACGTCGAGCTCGTGGACGTCGTCCTCATGAAGGACTCGGCGCTCGTCCTCACGCGCCTCGAGGACGCGGCCGCGCTCGTCAGGGATCTCTATCAGCAGAGCGTCATCGCGCTGGCCGAGACCTTCTCGTCGGGCCTCGACGAGCGCACGCTCTTCCCCGAGTACCGGACGCGGCTCGACCAGAGCCTCGTTCTTCGCGACGAGCTGGCCCAGCTCGTGAAAGCGACCCACGAATTCGTCAAGACGCCCGACAAGAAGGCGCTCCGCGTGCTCGTGGGCGAGCTCGAGTCCTTCCGCCGCAGCGGGATGCGCCATCTCATGTTCAAGGACTGGTCGCTCTTCGAGCGATTCCTCGCCGGTTTCTCCCGGGAGCGCCCCCCGCGCTCGTTCCTGCCGGCCGCCCACCAGTTCGGGGGCTTCCTGAAGACGCTCGTGAAGGAGATCGGCAAGAGGTCGGTCCTCGCGAACCATCCCTTCAAGGGCTTCCGCCTCGAGGGCGGGACAGGTGGGACGCCGGCCGGGGCCGGCGGCCCCGGCGCCTCCCGCTACAATTGAGGGGAGCGGCGCGCCGCGCCGTGCTCGATCCCGAAAGGACAGGCAGCGTGGGATTCGTTTCCGTCACCGAGGCCGCGGCCGCCTACAAGGAAGGCCGCTTCGTCATCATCGTCGACGACGAGGACCGCGAGAACGAAGGCGACCTCTGCATCGCCGCCGAGCACGTCACACCCGCCGGAATCAACTTCATGGCCCGCGAAGGGCGCGGGCTCGTCTGCGTCTCGCTCACGGAGGAGCGGTGCGACGAGCTGGACCTACACCCGATGGTCGAGCAGAACACGTCGAACTACGGCACGGCTTTCACGGTCTCCGTCGAGGCCCGCGGAAAGACGACAACGGGAATCTCGGCGGCCGATCGCTCGGTGACCGTGAAGACGCTCATCGACCCCAGGACGAAGCCTCAGGATCTCCTTCGGCCGGGCCACACGTTCCCGCTCCGGGCCCGCAAGGGCGGCGTCCTGAAGCGGGCGGGACAGACGGAGGCTTCGGTCGACCTCGCGCGCATCGCGGGCCTCACGCCCGCTGCCGTCATCTGCGAGATCATGAACGAGGACGGCACGATGGCCCGGGTGCCCGACCTTCTCATCTTCGCGGGGAAGCACGGCATCCCGATCGTCTCGGTGGCGGACATCATTCGCCACCGGATGCGCACGGAACGCCTCGTTCACCGGATCGCGTCCCCGACACTGCCGACGGCTCACGGCACGTTCCGCGTCGTCGCGTACCGGTCCGAGGTCACGAACGAGGAGCACGTGGCCCTCGTCGCGGGCACGTGGACCGAGGACGAGCCCGTCCTCGTACGCGTTCACTCGTCCTGTCTCACGGGAGACGTGTTCGGTTCGGAGCGCTGCGACTGCGGCGCACAGCTCCACCGCGCGATGGACCTCGTCGGCAAGGTGGGCAAGGGCGTCGTGCTCTATCTCCTGCAGGAGGGCCGCGGGATCGGCCTCGTGAACAAGCTGCGCGCCTACGAATTGCAGGAGCAGGGCCTCGACACGGTGGCCGCGAACGAGAAGCTCGGCTTCGCGCCGGATGTCCGGGACTACGGCATCGGCTGCCAGATCCTGCGCGATCTCGGCGTGCGAAAAATCCGCCTCCTCACGAACAACCCGTCGAAGTACGTCGCCATCGACGGGTACGGCCTGGAGATCGTCGAGCGCGTCCCGCTCGAGATCCCGCCGACGGACGGAACCCGGGACTACCTCGCCACGAAGAAGTCGAGGATGGGGCATCTCCTCAAGCTGGTCTGACGCGCGGGGGCCCGACGCCCCGCGTCGGAGCGAATGGCGCCCGCAGGCGGTGGATTGGCGCTCTGCGACCAGGCTTCGACCTTGAACGGGCGGCGCCGCGTCGTTACATTGTGCGGCGTCGGATCGCGCCACCAAAACCAGCCGCCAGCTTCATCGAAAGGACGTCCCTGATGCGCCACAGCCGTTTATTCCGCGATGCGTTTCTCGTCGTGGTGCTCGCCGCGCCTCTCGCCGCGCCGCTCGCCGCGCAGCCCAAGGGCCCGGACCTCGTCATCTCGTTCCTGTCACTCGCGCCGGAGAGCGTCGCTCCCGGGGGCTCGATCGACATCGTGTCGGAGATCCGGAACGTTGGCACGGTGGCGGTGCCCTCCCGTGGCCCGACGTCGGCTTCGGCCGGTGTCCATCTCCGCCTCGTGAGAAGCGCCGCCGACGTTGCCGGCGGCGACGAGATCCCCGGCTGGGGTCCGCTCGTGGCGATTCCACCCGGAACGCCTTTCCGCATCACGACCCGTTTCACGGTCCCCGCGTCAAAGCCGCCCGGTGCCTACTTCGTGTGCGCGGAGGTTGACGCGGACCACCTCGTCACGGAGAGCGACGAATCGAACAACCGGCGCTGCAAGCCGCTGACCGTCACGGGCGCCATCAGAAGCGCCGGACCTCCGAGCGCCCCGGTCGCGATAGGCCTCCCGGATCTGATCGTTACGGGAGTCTCGGCTGGCGGGGTCACCGGTCTCAGCCGGTCCGTGAAGCTCACGGTGAAGAACGCGGGCGCCGGTCCCGCGACGAATTTCCGAATGGACGCATACCAGCTCGCACCGAGGCGCTGGCAGCTGCTCTTCACGGTCTGCGCGCAGACGAGCCGCGGCGGGTCCGCCTCCTGCCCGGGCGTGTGGGAAGCCGGGACGCTCGCGGCCGGTGCGAGCCGGACGTACGCGGGCTGGGTGACGTTCCCGGCCGACCACAAACAGGGCTCCACCGAAAAGGTCGAATTCATGGCGGACGGCTGCTTCCCGGCCCTCGAGCCGGCGCTTCCCGCCTCGTGCCGCGTCGTGGAAACGAACGAAGCGAACAACACCGCTGTCGATGCGCTCGGCGTGCCTTGAGCGACCGGGGGAGGGGCGAGAGACAGAGGATTCGGATTCCTTAGAAGGCAATAGGGCGGCGGCGCGCGGCCGTCAGCTGCGGTAGAGCTTCGCCAGCGTCTCGGGCGATTCGCCCGCCCTCACCCTTCTAAGAATCTCCCAATTCCTCGTCACTGTTTTCGCCACGCCACGTTCGAGGTATCGCCGCGGAGAGGTCTCCACACGCTCCTTGAGGAGCGCGATCCGGCTGCGGCCTTCCGCCTGGACGAGTCGCCGCGCGAGGTCCCAGTCCTCGAGAAACGGCCACGGGCGGTGGCCGCCGAGGCGCTCGTAGACGTCGCGCCTCACGAACGGCGCCTGGTCGCCGTAGGGCATGCGCGTGAACCGGTTGCGGAGGTTTGCCCAGCCAGCAACCCACGCCATCCGCCGGCCTCCGCCCGAGAAGCCAAGGCGGAACGCACCGCCGGCGGCGCCGGCGGCGACGGCGTCCCGGACAGCTCCTTCCCAGCCGGAGGGGAGGAGCGTGTCGGCATGCAGAAAGAGGAGGATTTCTGCTGAAGGTGGAGATTGCGCTGCGCGCGCGAGTCGCGCGCCGCGGGGAGATTCTTTGAATGTGAAGAGGGTCGCCCCCGCGCGTTCGAAGGCGGTTCGCGTCCCCTCGGGGATGCGCGCGTCGGCCGCGGCAGCGAACGACACGGGCGGGGTCGCGGTTCCTAACCTCTCAAAGAAAATCCCCGATGGGGCTGCTTCGTCTGCGCCTATGGGCACGATGACGGCGATTGAGAGGGAGGCCAAGGGGGTTAGCATGATGTCACGGTGGCGTACGGTTTCGTCCTCGTCGGCGGGCAGTCTTCGCGGATGGGCCGCGACAAGACGCTGCTGCCCTACCGCGGGCAGCCGATGGCGCTCCACCAGGCCGAAAAGCTCGCCGTCGTCTGCGGGCACGTCGCCTTCGTCGGGAAGGATCCGACGGCGTTCGCGGGCACGGCCGTTCCTTACGTGATCGACGGAGCTCCCGAAGCCGCGGCAGCGTTCGGTGTCGCCGCGGCGCTCGCGTTCTCGCCGGAGGAGACGAACCTCGTCCTGGCGGCGGACGTGCCTCGCTGTCCGGAGGCGTTTCTGGCGGCCCTCCTCGAGGTGGCCGAGGCGATCCACGCACCCGCCGTGGTTCCGGTTTCGGGCGGGCGGCCGCAGCCCCTGTGCGCGGTCTGGCGGCGCTCCGCGCTCGCGCCCCTCCGCGCGCGGCTCGACGCGGGGGATTACTCTCTCGTGGGAGCCCTTCGCGCCTTCCACGCCGTGCTGATTCCCGAAGAGGTGACGGCCGCGATGCCCGGCGGCGCCCCGGCGAGTTTCTTCAACGTCAACACTCCGGAGGAATATGAAGCGCTCCAAAGTGAAAACAGGGCGGACGATCGCGGCGGCGCGGCCCCTCAGCCACCTCGACGCTGAAGGCCGGGCCCGCATGGTGGACGTCTCCGGGAAGCGGGTCACGGCCCGTACCGCGCGCGCCCGCGCCGTCGTCGTGCTTGGCAGGGCTGCCTTTCAGGCCCTCGACGCCGCGACGAACCGGAAAGGCGACGCGCTGGCCGTGGCTCGGCTCGCCGGGATCCAGGCGGCGAAGCGGACGGCCGAGTGGATTCCGCTCTGCCATCCGCTGGCGTTCGACTCGGTGGGAGTGACGCTCGCGCCGCGCCCCGCCCGGCTGGCCGTCGAGATCACGGCGGAGGTCAAGGGAACGGGGAAGACAGGGTACGAAATGGAGGCTCTCGTCGCCGCAACGGCCGCGGCGCTCGCGTTGTACGACATGTGCAAGGCGGCGGACAAGGGCATCGAGATCCGGGAGATCACGCTTCTCGAAAAGACGGGCGGAAAGACCGGAACCTGGCGCCGGGGGAAGGCCCGCTGAGCTAGACTCGGTCGCAGGGAAGAGCATGGACAAGGCCCTCATCGACGGGCACGGACGCCGGATCACGTACGTGCGGATCTCCGTCACGGACCGCTGCAACCTCCGCTGCGTGTACTGCATGCCCGAGGACCAGAAGTTCCGGCCCATGCCCCACCTCCTGTCGCGCGAGGAAATCAGGCGCGCCGCGCGCCTCCTGGCCGGTTTCGGCGTCGAGAAGATCCGAATCACGGGCGGAGAGCCCACGACGCGCCCGGATCTCGTCGGGATCGTGAGCGACCTCGCCGCCATCGGCTTTCCGGGCGGTATCGCGCTGTCGACGAACGGCGTGCTCTTCCCCAGGATGGCGCACGAACTCCTGTCCGCCGGCCTCACGAAGGTCAACGTCTCCCTGGATGCGGCGGAAGCCGAACACTTCCGGAAGATGACGCGGCGCGACCACTTCCAGCCGGTTCTCGACTCGATCGCTCTCGCGCTCTCGCTGCCGTTCGACTCCGTCAAGATCAACGCGGTCGTCATCCGCGGACTCAACGACGACCAGATCCTCCCGCTCGCCGCGATGACGAAAGACAAGAAGCTCGGGGTGCGGTTCATCGAGTTCATGCCGTTCGGCGACAACGACTGGAAGGAATCGGACTGGGTGGGGTGGGCGGAGGTCTGGGACCGCCTGACCGCGGCCGGCTACGTGCTCACGCCGGTCGAGAAGACGCTCGTGGCCGGGCCAGCCGACGAGTATTCGGTCGTGTCGCCCGCGGGCGCGCACACGGGGACGCTCGGTTTCATCACGCCCGTCTCGGATCGCTTCTGCGACACCTGCAACCGCATGAGGCTGACGCAGGACGGTTTTCTGAAAGGCTGTCTCTTCGGCCACGCGGACGTCGACCTTTTGAAACCGATGCGCGCCGGAGCGACGGACGAGGAGCTGTGCGCTCTCGTGTCGCGCGCCGCGGCGATCAAGGAAGAGCGACATCCCATGTTCGTCGGCATGAACAAGTCGACACTGCCGCTGCATGCGCGCAACATGAGCGAGATCGGCGGCTGATCCCCGGTGCGCGTCGCGATCCTGACGATCTCGGATCGCGCGTATCACGGCGAGCGGGCCGACAAGGGAGGGCCGGCCATCGCGGACGCCGTGGGCCGGCTCCTGGCCGGCGCCGCGGTCGTGGAGCAGACGATCCTCCCCGACGAACGTGACGACATCGCCTGGAACCTCAAACGGCTCGCCGACACGGGAGCGGCGGATCTCGTGCTCACGACGGGGGGGACGGGGCTCTCCCCGCGAGACGTCACGCCGCAAGCGACCCTCGACATCCTCGACTACGAAGTGCCGGGCCTCGCGGAAGTGATGCGGG
This sequence comes from Thermoanaerobaculia bacterium, assembly GCA_023717585.1. Lineage (GTDB taxonomy): Bacteria > Acidobacteriota > Thermoanaerobaculia > UBA5066 > UBA5066 > Fen-183. The sequence continues at coordinate 207 of JAMQPJ010000162.1, read as the reverse complement.
CAGCGACGCGTGGGTCGGTCCCGACTGCGATTCTGTCGCGCCAGGTCGCGGCCGTCTGCGGTCGGACGCTCATTGTGAACCTCCCGGGCTCGCCGAGCGGCGCCCTCGCGTGTCTCGAGGCGGTGGCTTCCGTCCTCGGCCATGCGGTGGCCACCCTTCGCGGCGAGGCGGGCGACGATCATCCCGGCGCCCGGGGGGAGCGCCGTT
>JAMQPJ010000146.1 GCA_023717585.1 Thermoanaerobaculia bacterium | reverse complement strand
TGGGCCGTCGTGTGCGCGGCCGAGAGCTGAGTCCGGATGCGGGCCTGCCCCTTCGCGACGACCGGGAAGAAGAAGCCGACGACGTAGACCCCTTCCGCGAACAGGTCGCGCGCGACGTCCTGCGCGAGCTTGGCGTTGTAGAGCATGACCGGGACGATCGGGCTCTCGCCGGCCTTGATGTCGAAGCCGGCCTCGGTCAGGAGCCGCCTCCAGACGCTTGCGTTCTGCTCCAGCCGGTCGCGCCGCTCGGTTGTGGCGGAGACGAGATCGAGCACTTTGAGCGTTCCGGCAACGATGACCGAGGCCAGCGTGTTGGAAAAGAGGTACGGCCGCGCCCGCTGGCGGCACATCTCGACGATCTCCCTGCGCCCGCTGACACAGCCGCCCGAAGCCCCGCCGAGCGCCTTGCCGAACGTCGTCGTGAGGACGTCGATCTTCCCGAGCACCGAGAAGCGCTCGGGCGTCCCGCGCCCCGTCTTCCCGATGAAGCCGGAGGCGTGCGAGTCGTCGACGAAGACCATCGCGTCGTGCTTTTCGCAGAGGGCCACGATCTCGTCCAGCTTCGCGAGGTCGCCGTCCATCGAGAAGACGCCGTCGGTGATGACGAGTCGGAAGCGCTTGTCTCCGTGCTCGACGAGCTTCTCCTCGAGGTGACCCATGTCGGAGTGCTTGAAGGTGTCCTGCGCCGCCTTCGAGAGGCGCATCCCGTCCACGATCGAGGCGTGGACGAGCCGATCGGCGATCATCACGTCCTTGTCGGAGAGGAACGCCTCGAAGACGCCTGCGTTCGCGTCGAGGCACGACGAGAACAGGATCGTGTCTTCCGTCCCGAGGAACTCCGTCAGGCGATTCTCCAGCTCGCGGTGGATGTCCTGCGTGCCGCAGATGAAGCGGACCGACGACATGCCGTAACCCCGCCGGTCGAGCCCGGCGTGCGCGGCCGCGAGCACTTCGGGGTGCGAGGAAAGGCCGAGGTAGTTGTTCGCGCAGAGATTCAGGACCTTCCGGGTCGGAGCGCCCGCGGGGAACTCGACCTCGATCTCGGCGCCCTGCGGGGCGTGGATGTAACGCTCCTCCTTGATGAGGCCGGCGGCCTTCAGGGCCTCGAGGTCGGCGCGGAGGACGTCGCGGAACGTCGCGGGGAGAGTCTCGGTGGCCATGTCAGACCTCCACCTTGGCGAACCGCTCGACGAGCGCGACGATGCTGTCGACGGTATTGAAGGCCTCGGGAGTCGCGTCCGCGTCGGGGATCTTCACGGCGAGCTTCCTCTCGAGGAAGCGCTTGAGGGAGACCATCGAGAAGGAGTCGACGATCCCGCCGGTGATGAGCGGCGTCGACGCCTTCAGCTCGCGCTCGTCCCCCTCCTCGAGGTACTCGCGGCGGACGTAGTCGAGGATGGTCTTTTTGAGGTCGTCCATTCAGTCCTCCATGAGAGTCGAAATGTCGCCGATCGGCTCGCCCCACTCCGGCGCGCGGAGGACCCGGCGGAGGATCTTTCCGCTCCGGTTCCGCGGGAGCGACGCCACGAAGGCGATTTCCTGCGGCATCGCGATAGGAGAGAGCCGTTTCCGGACGAAGTTCATGATCTCGAGCTCGAGGTCCGGGCCCGGAGTGAAGCCCGGCTTGAGCGCGACGAATGCCTTGACGACCTCCATGTTCACCGGGTCGGGCTTGGCGACGGCCGCCGACTCCGCGACGGCGGGATGCTCGAGGAGCGCCGACTCGACCTCGAACGGACCGACGAGGTGCCCTCCCGTGTTGATCACGTCGTCGTCCCGGCCCACGAACCAGAAGTAGCCGTCGGCGTCCACGGTGGCGCGGTCGCCGGTGAGGTACCAGCCGTTCGTGAACTTCTTTGCATAGCCGTCGGGGTTGTTCCAGTAGCCGCGGAGCATGGAGGGCCAGCCGGGGCGGAGGCCGATCACGCCGACGCGCCCCGGCTCTCTGTGCGGCTCGAACGTCGCCGGATCGAGCACGGCCGCCGCGATGCCGGGGAACGGCTTTCCCATCGAGCCCGGCTTCACCGGCATCCCGGGGTAGTTCGAGATGACGATGCAGCCTGTCTCCGTCTGCCAGTAGGTGTCGTGGAAGGGGAGGCCGAAGGCCTCACGCGACCAGTGAACCGCCTCGGGATTCAGCGGCTCGCCGACGCTCGCGAGATGCCGGAGCGAGGAGAGGTCGTGGCGCTTCGCCGCCTGCGGCCCATCGCGCATCAGAAGGCGGATTGCCGTGGGGGCCGAGTACCAGACGCTGATCCCCCGCCTCTCGATGAAGCCGTACCAGCGGTCGGCCCCGAAGCCGGAGTCGAGGACGGCCTGCGTGATGCCGTTCGACCAGGGGCCGATGATCCCGTACGACGTCCCGGTCACCCAGCCGGGATCGGCATTGCACCAGTAGACGTCGTCGGATTTCAGGTCGAGCACCCACCTCGCCGTCAGGTACTGCGAGACGAGCGAGCCGTGGACGTGTTGCGCCCCCTTGGGCTGCCCGGTCGTCCCGGACGTGTAGTGGAGGACCGACGGCGTCTCGGCCGTCGCGGGGAAGATGGGAAACCGTTCGAGGCGCGGCTCGGAATCGAGGTCGAGCGCGACCTCGCCGTCCTTCAGCGCGAGCCCCTCGGCGTCGACGACGACGACCGTGCGGAGAGCCGGGAGCTGCGCGCGGATCCGCCGGACCTTGGGCAGGTGCTTCTTCTGCGTCACGACGGCCGCCGTGCCGGCGTCGAGCAGGCGCGTCGAGAGCGACTCTTCGCCGAACGCGGAGAAGAGAGGCTGGACGATCGCACCCATCTTGAGGATCCCGATGAAGGCGATGTAGAGCTCCGGCACGCGGTCGAGGAAGAGGCAGACGCGTTCGGACGGCTCGAGTCCGAGGCGCGAGAGAACGGCGGCGACGGCGTTCGAAAGAAGGCGCAAGTCGCCGAAGGTGTACGTCCTCTCGCGCCCGTCGGAACCTTCCCAGAGCAGCGCGGGTTTCTTCGCGAGGCCGAGCCGGCAGATCCGGTCGGTCAGGTTCCAGCCGATGTTGAGCGGATCGCCGCGGCCCCATCCCATCTCCTTCTCGGCGATCGCCCAGTCGAACCCCCGGAGCCGTTCTTCGTACGAGCCGATGTTGCAGAGCCGCTTTTCCTCGAGGGTTTCCGTCGCGTACATGCGCTCACCCCTGAAGCACGACGCTCGCCGAGGCGAGGCTGTCGGTGTGCGAGAGGGAAACGAGGATGTCCTTCACGCCGAGGCGGTCGGCCGCCTCTTTCATGCCGCCGTGAAGGACGAGACGCGGCGGCGCGTCGCCCGTCCGGGCGATCTCGACCTCGTGAAAGAAGTCGTGCGACGCCGTGCCCGCGAGGGCCTTGAAAAGAGCCTCCTTCGCCGCGAAGCGGGCCGCGAAATGTCGCGCCGGATACCGCTTCGCCTCGCAATACGCGATTTCGGACGGTGTGAAGACGGCGTTCCGGAACCCGGCTCCCTCCTTCTCCAGCTCCTTCGCCATTCGGGCGACGTCGAGAAGGTCGGTACCGATGCCGAGGATCATGGGCATGGCTCTTTACAAACGTCTGGCCCCCCGGAGGCCGGCCGCAATGATTCACGATGATCATGCGGGGAGTCGGCGCAGTACCCTTGTCGTCATCTGGAAACGCCGGGTTCTGGCCTGTCTCCTCGCCGCTTCGCCGCTCGCGGCGGCCGAGCCGACGCGCATCGTTTTCGAGCCCCAGCCCGGTCTCCCGCCGTCCGCGAACCGCCTCGCCGCCGGGCCGCGGCCGTGGATCGCCGGCGTGATGGAGCTGGTGGGTCTCGATGAGCCGGGGCCGGACATCCGCGTCGTCCTCGCGCCGGAGTCGTCGCCGCTCGCGAAGAGCGCGCCGGCGTGGGTGACCGGGTACACGGACGGCGTGACCTCCGATGCCGGGAGCGTCGTCGTGATCCTCGCCGAGCGCACGCCGTCGTACCCGGACGGGGGCCTCGAGGAGGTGCTCGCGCACGAGGTCGCGCACGTCCTCATCCGCCGGGCGAGCGGCGGGCGGCCCGGGCCGCGGTGGTTCAACGAGGGCCTCGCGATGCTCGCGGCGCGCTCGTGGCGGCTGCGCGACCAGACCGAGCTGGCGCTCGGGCTGCTGTCGGGCCCGCGCGTGCCGCTCTGGAAGCTGGACGACCAGTTTCAGGGGGAACGGCGGGAGGTGGAGCGTGGGTACGCGCTTGCGGGCACGCTCGTGCAGGACCTTCTCGAGCGCTACGGCCCCGCGGTGCCGCGCATCGTTCTCTCTCGCGTCGCGCACGGGGACAGGTTCGACGAGGCGATGCGCGGAGCGACGGGCGCGACGCTGATCGACGTCGGCGAGGCGTTCTACGAGCGGCAGGGAACGTTGAAACTCTGGATCCCGATTCTCACGAGCACGGCGGTGCTGTGGTTCGGGATCTCGCTCCTCGCGATCGTGGCGGGGATCCGGAAGAGGCGGAGAAGAGCGGAGATGAAGGAGGAGGCGAAGGAGACAGAGCTGGAGCCGGAGGCGGAGTTCGAGGCGGAGGTCGAAACGAAGCAGCCGCCAAAGGAGACCGTGAACTGAGGGCGGCTAGTTCCAATGCTTGAAGTCGGAGGTCCAGGCCTCCGCCAGCGTGTGGCGGAGGCCGCGGCACAGGTAGATCGGGCGATTCTCCTCGGCCATCCCCCACGGGTGGAAGTGCTCCCCGGCCTTCTCGACCGAGCGGCAGTGATCTTCCACGCCCTGTCGGCCCCACTGCAGCCAGATGAGGTTCTCCGGCTCCGGCTTCGGAGGACCCCAGAAGTAGTGGTTCTGATGGGCGCAGATCGGCGCCGGCAGGCCGTGGGCAGGCCCGAACAGGTTCAGGGCGCCGGCCTCCCCGTAGTTGCTCGCGAAGATGCCGGTTTTCGCCCGCTCTTCCGGCGGCAGCGAGTGATAGATCCGGGCCACGTCCGCCACCAGCTCCTCCCAGCCGAACTGGTCGCCGAGGCGCTGATCCAGAGGGCCGTCGTGCCTGACCTCGGTTTTCGGCGGCGCGAGCCCGAGCCGCCTCTGGTAGGCGAGCAGCTTCTCCGGGGCGAGGATCGGAAGGAGCGCGGGAACGATGATCGCGCCCGCGGCGAGGACGTACGCCGCCAGAGCGGCCTTCGGCCAGAGCCTTTCGCGGCTCCACGCGCGGCGCGTCAGCCAGTCTTCCACCGCCACGGCCCCGGAAGCGAAGAGCATCGGGTAGATGGGAGAGAGGTAATAGTTCTTCGCCTCGAGGACGATCATCAGCGAAAGGAGCAGCAGGTAGGTCCAGCCGAGCACGCGCAGTCGCGACCCTTTCCCGACCAGGAAAGAAGCCAGCCCGAGGAGCCAGATCGGAAAGAGGGCGGGGTGAAGAAGCAGGATCTGCTGGCCCACGAACTCCACCGGGCTCAGGACGACGTTCTTGCCCATCCTCCGCACGTTCTCGAGATCCTCGAGCGTGGGATAGCCGTGCCGGACTTGCCAGATGAGATTGGGAAGAAAGATCAGGAGCGCGATGCCTCCGGCCATCCAGATCCAGGGCTTGAGGAGCTCGCGGCGCTGGGGGCTGAGGAGCAGCGCGGCCACGAGGGCGCCGCCAAAGAGCAGCGTCGAATGCTTGTTCTCGAGCCCGAGCCCCGCGAGGACGCCGAACCACACCCAGAGCCGGGAGTCGCCCGTGCGCACGATGCGGATCAGGGTGAAGACGCACCCCATCCAGAACAGGGCCTCGAAGCCGTTCATCGTGAGGATGCTGTCCATTCCGAGGTAGATGGGCGCGGCGAGCGCGCAGAGGCCGGCGAGTGCCTGGGAGAAGCGCCCGCCTCCGAGCTCGCGCGCGAGCAGCATCGTCAGCACCACGCGCGCCGCCCCGGCAAGCGCCGCGAGCGACCGCAAAACCGGCAGGGAACCGCCGAGGAGGAGGGCGATCTTCGCGTAGACGGCGATCAGGGGCGCGCAGTCCACGTAGCCCCAATCGAGGTGGCGGCCGCAGTCGAGGAAGTAGAGCTCGTCGCGGAAGTAGCCGTACCGGCCGGCGGTCACGAGGTGAACGAGAAGCTTCGTTCCCGCCAGAAGCGCGACGAGCCGGAGGTCGAGCGGTCCGACCTGCCACCGTTCGTCCGCGGGCTTCAGGCTCGCCCTCCCGGTCTCATTTCAGGCTCGCGATGTCGATCACGAATCGGTAGCGGACGTCGCTCTTGAGCATTCTCTCGTACGCCTCGTTGATCTTCTGGATCGGGATCATCTCGACGTCCGCGGCGATCTTTTTCGACGCGCAATAGTCCAGCATCTCCTGGGTCTCTGCGATGCCGCCGATCAGGGATCCGGCGAGCTTCTTGTTGCCGAAGATGAGCGACATGACCGCGACGGGAGCGGGCGTCGGGGGGACACCGAGGCAGACCATCGTCCCCTCCGTCCTGAGAAGACCGAGATGGGCGTTGAAATCGTGCTCGGCCGAGACGGTGTCGATCAGGAGGTCGAACCGGCCCGCGAGCCTCTTGAAGGTCCGGGCCTCGCTCGTGAGCTCGAAGGCATGGGCGCCGAGCCTGCGCGCGTCCTCCTCCTTGGCGCGCGAGGTGCTGAGCATCGTGACCTCGGCGCCCATCGACGCGGCGAGCTTCACGGCCATGTGACCCAGGCCGCCGAGCCCCACGACGCCCACCCGGCTGCCGGGCGCGCACTTCCAACGCCTGAGGGGCGAATAGGTGGTGATCCCGGCGCACAGGAGAGGGGCCGCCGCCGCGAGGTCGAGGCCGGGCGGAACCTTCAGCGTGTAATTCTCCGCGACGACGATCCCGGTCGAGTAGCCGCCGTACGTCGGCGTCTTGCGGTCCATCTCGGTGCCGTTGTAGGTGAAGGCCGCCCCTTTCTGGCAGAACTGCTCGAGGTGGCGCAGGCACGGATCGCACGCGCGGCACGAGTCGACGAAGCAGCCGACACCGGCCACGTCTCCCACGGCGAACTTCGAGACGTCGGCGCCGACCTCCGCCACTCGGCCGACGATCTCGTGGCCCGGCACCATCGGGAAGATGGAGCCGCCCCATTCGTCGCGGGCCTGGTGGATGTCGGAGTGACAGACGCCGCAGTAGAGGATCTCGATCCGGACGTCGCGCGGCCCCGGCTCGCGGCGTGTGATCGGGTGCGGAACGAGCGGCGCCTTCGCCGAGGGCGCGCCCCAGGCGGGCAAGGGAGCGGTCATCGTGGATTCCTCCTCGTGCGCGACCTCGATCCTACCTTCCCATCGCGAGGCGCGGACGCCGCCCGCCTGTAGACTGAACCGGTGGGCTCGTCCGAAGATGCCATGGCGGACCTCGCGTCGCTTCTCGGATCGATCGACATCTACCTCTTCGACCAGCTTCAGCGCGGGCGGGTCCCCCCGGGAAGCGCCGTGTTCGACGCGGGGTGCGGCCGGGGGCGCAACCTCGTCTACTTCCTGCGCGCGGGTTACGACGTTTGTGGGATCGATCCCGACCCCGAGGCGATTCGGGCCGTGCGCGCGCTCGCGCAATCGCTTGCTCCGCGCCTTCCCGCCTCGAACTTCAGGGCGGAGCCGGTCGAGGCGAACGGTTTTGCGGACCGCTCCCAGGACTTCGTCATCTCGAGCGCCGTCCTCCATTTCGCGCGCGACGAGGCGCACTTCCGCGCGATGCTCGATGGCACGTGGCGGCTCGTCAGGCCCGGCGGCGTCCTTTTCTGTCGTCTGGCTTCGACCATCGGAATGGAGGGCCGCTTCACGCCGCTGGGAAAAGGACGCTTCCACCTTCCCGACGGGAGCGAGCGCTTCCTCGTCGACGAGCGGACCCTGGTGGCGCTCACCGGCGAGCTCGGCGGCGAGCTGGTGGACCCGCTGAAGACGACCGTCGTCCAGAACCGCCGCTGCATGACGACGTGGGTCGTGAGGCGGTCGCCCGGTTGACACCGCGCCTCTTCTCGGGTCTGATTTCGCCATGTCGACCGCCAGGGACGTCCTTTCGAGAAAGAAGGCTCTCGGAGTCATCACCGTTCTGCCGGACTGCAGCGTGCGGGATGCGTGCCGGGTCATGCGGGACCGCCGGATCGGCGCCCTCCTGATCGCGGAGGGGGAGACGCTCCACGGAATCGTCACCGAGCGCGACGTCATGAACCTCGTCGTGGCGGAGGAGAAGGACCCGTCGACGACGAAGGTCGCGGAGGTGATGACCCGAAAGGTCATCGTGGTCCGTTCCGACCGGTCGCTCGAGGAGGTCGAGGCGATCATGCGGCAGGAGCGCCTGCGTCACGTTCCCGTGGTGGACGAGACGGGTCTCGTCGGGATGATCTCGATCGGAGACGTCAACGCGTTCAACGCGGCCGAGGACCACCAGGCCGTCGAGTACCTGACCCAGTACATCCAGGGTCGGGCCTGACGCCGATCCGGGCGGTCACGCCCGCTGGAGCCCCGCCAGCCGCTCGATGATCGGCGGGATCAGATACGTCGCGAGCCGCCGGTCGGAGCCTCCTCCGAGGACCACCTCCAGCTTTCCCCCGCAAGTTTTCTCCGCCAGCTCCTTCATCAGTTCTGCGATCTTCCAGTAGCAGGGCCCCGTAAGGCCGATGTCTCCGTAGTCGCCCTCGTGAGTGTCGAAGCCGAAGTACCAAAAAAGAAGATCCGGCTTGAACCGGCTGATCCGATGTGGAGCGTGCCGCGCGACGAGATCGAAGTAGGCGTCGTTCATGGCTCGCTCGTTCTCACCGCCCTCGAAGGGGCCTGGACACGCCACGTCCACTTTCGTGCCGTCTTTGGATTCGAAGTTCGTGCCGCAGAGACAGATGTGAAGGACATCGGGATCGCCCTGGAAGATCTCGCGGGTGCCGTCGGCGTGGTGTGCGTCCGTGTCCAGGATCGCGAAACGCCTGAGGCCGAATTGATCCCGCAGGTTGACGATGCAGAGAGCCACGTCGTTGAAGCAGCAGAAGCCCCCGAATCGTTCCCGTCCCGCATGGTGCCCGCCCGCACCGATGAAGGCGAAGGCGTTCGTGATCTCGCCGCTGGCGATCTTCTCGCCGGCGGCGACGACGCCCCCCGCCGAATGCCAGGCGGTGGAGCACAGGGGATCTTCTCCAACTCGCTCCAGAAGGTCGGACGTGTGAACCTTCAGCAGCAACTCACGGGGGACCGGCTCCGGCTCGTACAACGTGACCTTGTCGCTTTCCAGAATCCTGTCGAGGGCCCCGGGAAAGTCGGCCAGCCGGGCTCCGACAGTCAGGTAGCTCCGCCGGGAGAAGGACGGGTGATAGAAGATGCCGGTCGTGGGCCTGGCCATGAGCACGCGTCTCTGACGGGAGGGCCGGGAGCTATTCCCATTTCGGGGGCCGCTTCTCGAGGAAGGCGCGGAGCCCTTCGGTGAAGTCGGGGGTGCCCGCCAGGTGAGTGGCCGCCTCGAGCTCGAGGGCGAGGGCGTCGTCATAGGGCAGATCGAGGCCCAGCGTGATGCAGCGGCGGATGGCGGCGAGCGCGGCCGCAGGTTTTTTCGCCAGGGCCGAGGCGTACGCCTGGACCTCCTCGCGGAGCTTCTCGGGAGGTACGACGAAGTCCACGAGGCCCATCCCGAGCGCTTCTTCGGCCGTGACGAGGTTTCCTTCGTAGAGAAACCGCAACGCGCGGGAACGACCGAGGAGTCTGGACAGGGACTGCGTGGTGCCCACGGGGGGAATGAAACCGATGTTGATCTCCGGCTGCCCGAAGCGCGCATCCTGCGCGGCAAAACGGACGTCGCAGTGGAGGACGATCTCCAGTCCACCGCCGACTGCCGTCCCGTGAATGGCGCCGACGAGGGGCTTCGAAGCCTCGCGAATCTGGCGAACGAGTCCGTGACAGATGTCGACCCATCCCCGCATCTCTCCCGGCTTCAGGGCCGCGAGGACCCGGAGGTCCGCCCCGGTGGAGAAGAACTTCTCCAGCGCGCTCGCGATCACGATGACACGGACGTTTGCGTCTCCCAGGAACTCGTCCAGCGCCACCGGGATTTCGCGGAGCATCGTCCAGTCGATGGCGTTGCGAGGCTCTCGCCGGTACTCGAGCCAGGCGACGCGGTCCAGCACGCTCGTTTTCAGGAACTCGTAGTTCATGGCGAACCTTTCATGGCACGGCCGGGCCTGCGCATCGTGCGCCTCCGGTTTCACTCTATTCTCTCCCCATGCCCTCTCCCCCGAAGTTGAGGAGGATCGTCGCGGCGCTGAAGAAGGTCTACGGAAAGCTCGCGCCGTTTCCGTCGCGCGATCCGTGGGAGCTGATCCTGCGCGAGAACGCGTCGTACCTCGTGGACGACGAGACGCGCGAGGAAATCTTCCGGTCGCTGAAGGCGGGCGTCGGAGTCTCGCCGGAGGCGATTCTCGGCGCTCCGTACGAGCGCCTCGTCGAGACCATCGGAAAGAGCGGGATGCGCCCGCGCATGCGTGCCGACAAGGTGCTCGAAGCCGCCGAGATCGCGCGCGAGATCGGCCTCGACCGTCTGCGCAAGCTCGCGAGGACGGGCGGCGCCGAGGCGCGCAGGGTCCTCAAGCGCTTCCCGGGGATCGGTGAGCCGGGCGCCGACAAGCTGCTCCTCCTGGCGGGGAGCGCCGTCACGCTCGCGCCGGACTCGAACGGCCTGCGCGTCCTCGTACGGCTGGGCTACGCGAAGGACGACCCGAACTACGCCAAGACGTACCGCGCCGCGGCCGCCGCGGTCGCGCCGGAGCTTCCGGACGACACGGCGTGGCTCGTCGCGGCGCACCAGCTCCTGAGGCGCCACGGTCAGGAAACCTGTCGCCGGTCGGAGCCGCGGTGCGACGTCTGCCCGCTCGCGAAGGGCTGCGACTTCGCGCGCGCGGCTACCGGCGAACGCGGGCGATGAGGTCCCTCTCGATGGTGGGGGCTTCCTAGCGGGTCGGGTGAAGTAGCCGGCCGATCAGGACGGCTGCGCGTTGCGTGGCTGGGCCGACGGACTTCGGATCGAGGGTCTCGTCGGGGCTGTGGGTTCCGTGGCCCTTGACTCCGAGACCGTCGGCAACGGCGAGCAGCCCGCCGACGAAGTTCGCGTCGCCGAAGCCGCGTCCCACGGGGTCGGCCTCGGTGAGCGCAGGCTGGCCCAGCGCGCGGCTCACGGCGTCGACCATCTTCAGGACGGACCTGCTTCCCTCGGCGATCGGCCAGGGGGGAACGATGTCGTCGAATTCCAGCTTCGCCGAGGTCTTCGGGAGGCTGGCGGCGGCGATTTCCCGCATCCGCGCCTTTGCCGCCTCGCGCTCCGGCTCCTCGAGGGCCCGGAGATCGCCCTTCACCGTGACCGTCTTCGAAACGACGTTGTACTTTCCGGCCGAGGTCCCGGCGCTCTTCGTCGCGTCGTAAGCGACGTCCGTTCCCCCGAGGAAGAGGCCCGGGTTGACGGTGACGTTCCCCTCGGAGAACGCCCCGCGGAAGCCGTCGAGAATCCGCGAGGCCTCGTAGATCGCGCCCGCTCCCCGGCTGGGGCGCAGCACGTTGGACGAGTGGCCCTGCGCGCCTGTCACGTCGAGGGACCATGTGCTGAGGCCTCTCCTGCCGAGGATGATCGTGTTCTTCCCGGTGTCCGGCTCGAAGCTGAGGCCGACGTCGCTTTCCTTCGCCGCTGCGACGATGTCGCGGCGCGACTCGGACGTGGGCAGGCCCGGGTTCTCCTCGTCGCCCGTCAGGAAGACCCTCACCGCGGCGCCTTCGAGCATGCCCGCGCTTTCGAGCGCCTTCAGGGCGAAGAGGATCACGACGTCGCCGCCCTTCATGTCGATCACGCCCGCGCCGCGGATGGCGGCGCCGTCGTTCCGGAAGCGATGCTCCTGACCCTCGAAGACGGTGTCGAGGTGGCCGATCAGGAGGACGCGCTTGCCCGGCGGCTTCGGAGCGACGCGCTCGGCGACGAGATGCCCGCCCCGGTGCATGGCCTCCGGCATCGGGATCCAGCGGGTCTTGAAGCCGAGGGCCTGCAGCTCCTTTTCGAAGAAGCGGCCGACCTCCCGGACGCCTTCCGTGTTGAAGGTGCCGCTATCGATGTTGACGACCTTCTCGAGGGCCGCCATCTCCTCGCCGAGGCGGGTCTCGACGGACCGCGCCAGCGCCTTCTCCGCCGGGCTCGATTCCACGCGGGATTCTCGCACCTCCCGGCGCCCGCGGTCGCTAGCGCGGTGAGAAGACGTTCAGGTCTCGACTCCGGAGACGACCTGGGCGACCGGCGTGACGGCCGCCTGGTCTTCTTCTCCGGTGCGGATTCGCCAGACCTTCTCGACGGGCAGGACGAAGACCTTGCCGTCTCCCACCTCGCCGGTCCGCGCGGACGAAAGGATCGCCTGGACGGTGGGCTCGACGAAGTGGTTCGAGACGCCGATTTCGATACGGACCTTCTCGGAGAGCTCCATCTTCACGGTCGTGCCGCGATAGGTCTCGACGCGGTCGATCTCGCCGCCGTGACCCTGCACGCGGCTGATCGACAGGCCGCGGACCTCGGCGCCGAAGAGGGCCCCGAGGACGTCGTTGAGCTTCTCGGGGCGGATGATCGCGACGACGAGCCTCAAATGGCGCCTCCTTCGGCGGATCGCACGGTGAGCGGGAGATGGGACGCGGTCTGCTGTGTCGGGAGGACGAGGATCGCGCCCTCACCGGAGCCGTAGGCTTCCTCGCCGTGCTGGCTCACGTCGAGACCGAGGCCCTCGTCGCGTGCGCCGACCTTGATCGGAACGAGGAGGTTCACGAGCTTCAGAAGAACGAACGTGCCGGCCGCGCTGTAAGCAAGCGTGACGAGGACCGCGAGCACCTGGACGAGAAACTGCCGCGGGTTGCCGAAAAGGAGGCCGTCGGCCGTGCCGTTCCAGGCCTTCTCGGCGAGGACGCCCGTCAGAAGGGCCCCCACCGTGCCGCCGATGCCGTGCGCGGCCACGACGTCGAGCGAGTCGTCGAGGCGCGTCCGCGCGCGCCAGAGAATCGCGTAGTAGCTCGGAAACGCGCTCAAGGCGCCGAGCGCGAGGGCGGAGAGCGGCGAGACGAATCCGGCCGCGGGCGTCACGGCGACGAGGCCGACGACGATCGCGGTCGCGGCGCCGACCGCGGTCGCCTTGCCGCTGCGCCTGAGGTCGAGGAGCGTCCAGACCACGAGCGTCGCCATCGGCGCGAGAAACGTGTTGACGAAGGCGAGGACCGCGGAGGTGTTCGCGCCGAGCGCGCTGCCGCCGTTGAACCCGAACCAGCCGAACCACAGGAGCCCGGCGCCCAGCAGGACGAACGGCACGTGGTGAGGAAGCGTGGCCTGGCGGGCGTAGTCCTTCCGCGCCCCGAGCATGAGCGCCGCGACGAAGGCCGCCGCGCCCGCGTTGATGTGCACGACGGTGCCGCCCGCGAAGTCGAGCGCGCCGAGCTTGCCGAGAAAGCCGCCGCCC
>JAMQPJ010000100.1 GCA_023717585.1 Thermoanaerobaculia bacterium | reverse complement strand
AAGCTCGCCGCATTTGCAAAGGCGTTCTGCGCGGATACGGCGATGCGCGTGGCAACGGACGCCGTCCAGGTCTTCGGCGGGTACGGCTACTCGCAGGAATACCCGGTCGAGAAGCTGATGCGCGACGCGAAGATCTACCAGATTTATGAAGGGACGAGCCAGATCCAGCGGCTCATCATCGCCAAGGAGATCTTCGATCGGCCTGCGCGATGACTCTCACGGCTCGTTGACCGGGGCGCTCCGGGAACGGCGCTTCAGCCGAGCGTCGGCATGGTGAAGCCGGCCTTCCCCTTTTCCTCGGGCTCGGGCCAGCGTGTGGTGACGGCCTTCGTTCGCGTGTAGAACTTCACCCCCTCCGCGCCGTGAACGTGGAGATCGCCGAAGAGGGACTGCTTCCATCCGCCGAACGAGTAGAAAGCCATCGGGACGGGAATCGGGACGTTGATCCCCACCATCCCGACCTCGATGTCGTGCTCGAAGGTGCGGGCGGCGTTGCCGGAATTCGTAAAGATCGCCGTCCCGTTGCCGTAGGGGTTCTGGTTCACGATGGCGATGGCCTCGTCCAGGGTACGAGCCCGGAGAACGACGAGCACCGGCCCGAAAATCTCCTCACGGTAGACGGTCATCGACGTCGTCACGCCGTCGAAGAGCGTCGGACCGAGGAAGAAACCGTTCTCCGAGCCGGGGACCTTCAGGCCCCGCCCGTCGAGGACCGGCTTCGCCCCCTCCTGGACTCCTTTCTCGATGAGCCCGCGGACCCGGTCGCGGTGGGCTGATGTGACGAGAGGCCCCATCTCCACTCCCGCTTCGGTACCGGGGCCGACCTTCAGCGCCGCCGCCTTCTGGCGCACCCGTTCCACGAGGCGGTCGCCGACGTCTCCCACCGCCACGACGGCCGAGATCGCCATGCAGCGCTCGCCGGCCGAGCCGTAGGCGGCGCCGATGAGCGCATTGGCCGTGAACTCCAGCTCGCAGTCCGGAAGAACCACGGCGTGGTTCTTCGCCCCCGCGAGCGCCTGAACCCGCTTGCCGGTCCTGGCGGAGGTTTCGTAGACGTGCCTCGCGATCGGTGTCGAGCCGACGAACGACACGGCGTTCACGCCCGGATGGGACAGGAGGGCGTTGACTGCCTCGCCGTCGCCCATGAGTACGTTCAGGACGCCCTGCGGCAAACCCGCCTCGTGAAAGAGCCGCGCCAGGAGAAGGGACGTGGAGGGGTCTTTCTCCGACGGCTTCAGGACGAAAGTGTTCCCGCAGGCGATGGCCATCGGAAACATCCACAGCGGCACCATCGCCGGGAAGTTGAAGGGAGTGATGCCGGCGCAGACGCCGACGGGCTGGAGGACCGAGTGGCTGTCCACGCCTCCAGCCACGTCCTCGGAATGCTCGCCCTTCAGGAGGTGCGGAATCCCCTCGGCGAACTCCACGACCTCGATTCCGCGTTGAACGGAGCCGGCCGCGTCGGGCAGCGTCTTGCCGTGCTCCTGGGTGATCAGTCCTGCCAGCTCCGCCCGGTGCGACTCGAGCAGCTCACGGTAGCGGGCCAGGATGCGGGCGCGGCGGAGGGGCGGCGTGTCGCTCCAGCCGGGGAGCGCCGCCCGGGCCGCGGCGACTGCGCGATCGACGTCGGACGGACCGGCGAAGGAAACGCGCCGGATGACTTCGCCGAGAGCCGGGTCGAAGACGTCGCCGAACCGGCCGCTCGTCCCCACGACTTCCGCGCCGCCAATCCAGAGTGGAAGGACAGGTGCCGTCGTCACGCTCATGGGCTCTCTCCCGATCAGGTGCTTTCAGCGGATATTTCGAGGAGGACGATTCGCTGCGGGTGAAACGGGACCGCCGCAATTGGGTTGAAACGGAAACGAAGCACGATTCTATCGCGCCCGGTCTACTGCACCTGCTGTCCAGGCCGACCCCGCAACCGCACCGTCAACCGAGCCAGGAGATGGGCGTCGACGTCTCCGACATCAACATCGGGAGCCGCGCCGCCGCGTGAGGGCGACGATGCGCCGCGCACCGATGCGGAATTTGGTGCGACGCCATCTCAATCGCCATATCATTCTTGGCAGCTGATTCCGACTCGCCCGCGCGAATTGCGCCACGTTTCCGGGCGGCTAACCGATGCCAGCGAGGTAGCGTGCAGGTTCTCTTTCGGCAGGAGGTGTTCCGCGCGGGTAGCCGGGTCTTCCGGTGGGAGGACGTCGTCCTGGCGGCTGAGGTGTGGGGCGACTGGAACCGTATCAAAGAGAGGGCTCTTCAGAACCTCGCATTCCTCGCCTTCGAGGACGCCGGAGCAAAGGCCACCGTACCTGAAGACGAGATCGACAAGGCCGCGGACGACTTCCGGTACGAGCGGGATCTCATCACCGCCGAGGAGTTGGAACGCTGGCTCGCGCGCTGGCACTTCGACGCTGAGACCTGGCTCGACTGGATTAACGCCAGCCTGCTTCGCGGGCGTCTGCCGGACGTCGTCCTTCAGGCGAAGCCGGAAGCGGACGTCAGTCAGGTCGAGTTAGCCATCCTCGCGGAGGCGGTCTGCTCTGGAGAGCTGGAGCGTTTGGCGCGGCAGCTCTCCGCACGGGCGGCGATCCTAGAGTGGGAGAAGGAACGAAATCAGGCCGCCGTCGAGGATCGAGGCTCGGAAGGGACGCTCGCCGAGCGCCGGGAGGCCGTCGCCCGGCTGGAGTTGTCGTATCAGCGGTTTCGCGAGGAGGTACTCACCCCCGACGCCCTGGCTGCGCGGGTCAGGGCGCGCCTGACGGACTGGACTCGAATCAGCTGCAGCGTTCTGAGGCTTCAGGGAGAGGACGCCGCGCGCGAGGCGGCCATGGCGGTGCGCCAGGAGGGAGTCGACCTCGGGACGCTTGCGCAGGAGATCGGGGAGGCCACGGAAGACGGCGTGGAGTTTCTCGAGGAGGCGGAGCCGGAGGTCCGGGACATCCTTCTCTCGGCGCGCCCGGGAGAGCTCGTCGGCCCGGTGAGCGTCGGCGACGAGTTCGTGCTCGTCTCCGTCCGCGCCAAGATCCCGCCGGAGCCCGACGATCCCGAGGTCCTGGAGAGGGCCGCGTCGAGTCTCCTCGAAGGGCTCGTCACCCGCGAGGTCGACGACAGGATCACGTGGATATGGAAACCGTGACGGGCAAGGCGAGCGCGGCCGTCCCGTCGGAGGTCGAGGCGGCCCGGACCCTCCTCGACGATCTGCCGCTCTTGAAGTTTCTCTCTCCCGCGTCGCGCAAGGCCGTGACCGGGAAGTTCGTCCCCGTCGCCTTTCCCTTCGGCGCCGTGATCCTCCGAGAGGGGGACCCGGCCGACGCCTTCTTCGTTCTCGTGTCGGGGAGGGCGCGCGCGGTGAAGATGGGGGAGCGGGGCGAGGAGATTTCCCTTGGCGTGCTCCGGCCCGGGGACAGCTTCGGCGAGATGGGACTCTTGGAACCTTCGGCCAGGAGGCAGGCCACCGTCCGCTCCTCGAGCGCCGCGACGGTCCTCCGGCTCGACCGGAGCGCCTTCGACGAGCTGCTCTCCGGCGATCCCGAGATCCGGACCTGCCTGGAGCTCCACGGCAGGTACCGGAATCTCCAGAACCTCTTTCGCCTTTACACCCCGTTCGCAACCCTTCCGCCATCCGTCCTCGGCGGGCTCCTCCATCGGTTCGAAACGGTTTCTGTCGCCGCGGGAGAGACCGTTTTCCGGCAGGGGGACGGCGAGGGCCCCCTTTTCGCCATCGAGGAAGGGCGGCTTCGCGTCTTCGCCGAGGAGGATGGGCAGCGGCGCAACCTCGCCTACCTGCGGAAAGGCGACGTCTTCGGCGAGATTTCGGCCTTCACGGGTGAACCGAGAAAGGCCACGGTCGAGGCGGTCACGCCCTGTCGGCTCCTGAGCCTTCACCCGAGCGCCTTTCGGGCAATCACCGAGGCCTACCCCGACTTCCACTCTGCAATCAGGCGGCGTATCGCTCAGTACGACTACCGGAGGGAGGCGAGAGTTCCGCTCGACTTCGCCGACGAGCTCCTGCCCGCGGAAGCGGCGGTGGAGGAGGTTGGCCCGGACCAGGTCGACCAGGATGGCGATCGCGCGCCGCACGACGACACCTCGGCGGAGGCGGCCGCCCCCTACGCGACGGAGGACGGTCGATTCGTAAAGGCACCCCGGCGGATCCGCCGTTTTCCCTTCATCCGGCAGATCGACGAGATGGACTGCGGCGCGGCTTCCCTCGCGATGGTCTGCCGCCATTTCGGTCGTGCGGTAAGCCTGGCGCGGATCCGGCAGCTCCTCTTCACGTCGACCGACGGCACGAGCCTCCGGGCGATCTGCCGCGGGGCGGAGGAGCTGGGGCTCGCCGCGCGCTCCGTGAAGGCCTCGGCGCGGCACCTGGACCAGATGCCGCTCCCCGCCATCCTTCATTGGGGCGGCAACCACTGGGTCGTCCTCTACGACACGAACCCGAAGGAGGTTCGCCTCGCCGATCCAGGAGTCGGACTCCGGCGCCTCCCGCGCGCGGAGGTCGAGAAGGAGTGGACGGGTTACGCTGCCCTCTTCGACTACACGGAAGAGTTCGAGAAGGCTCCGGTGGGACGCTCGAGCTTCGCCTGGCTCACCCCCTTCTTCCGGCCGCACGCCGGCGTCCTCGCGAAGGCGGCCGCTCTCGCGTTGATCGTCAGCATTCTTCAGATGGTCCTGCCGGTCTTCAGCCAGGTGATCGTCGACCGCGTCCTCGTCGAGCGCGACGAGGGGCTGCTTCGCATTCTCCTCTTCGGGATGGGGGGGGTCCTCGTCTTCACGACCCTGGCGATGGTGCTGCAGCGATACCTGTTGAGCTTCGCCGCGGTCCGGATCGACGCCGCGACGCTCGACTTCATCACCCGGCGCCTCCTGTCGCTTCCGATGTCCTACTTCTCGACGCGGAAGACGGGCGACATCCAGCGCCGTCTCATGGGCCTCCGTCAGGTGCGCGAGCTCCTGGTCCAGTACGGGGTCTCCTCACTGACCGCTCTGACGCAGCTCGCCGCAGTCCTGGTCCTGATGTTCGTCTACAGCCCGCTCCTCGCGGGAGTCTTCCTCGCGACCGTTCCCCTCTACGCCCTCCTGATGAGGTATTCGAGGCGGAAGCTCCGTCCCGTCTTCGACACGCTCGAGGAGGCGTTCGGAAAGTATTCCGCCCATCAGATCGACACCATCAAGGGGATCGAGACCGTCAAGTCGCTCGGAGCCGAAGGCTCACTGAGGCAGCTGATGCTGGAACGGTTCCTCGGCCTCGCGCGAAAGCAGTTTCGGGCCGACTTCACCGTGATGACCTACGAGGGCGCCGTCCAGGCCGTGAGCTTCCTATCGGTCGCCCTCTTTCTGTGGGCGGGCGCGCTCCAGGTGATGCGCGGGTCGCTCACCATCGGCGGTCTCGTCGCGTTCAACGCGCTCGTGGCCCTCGCGAACGCGCCGATCGGGATCCTGCTCGCGACCTGGGACCACCTCCAATACGGCACGGTCCTCCTCGACCGCCTGAACGACGTCTTCGAGCAGAAGCCCGAACAGGGTGACGACCGGTCTGCTCTTCTCCCCGTTCGGACGCTCGCGGGAAAAGTCTCGCTCCGTAACGTCGGCTTTCGCTACGGTGGTCCCGAGTCGCCGCTGATCCTCGACGGTCTGACCTTCGACGTGGAACCCGGAAAGATGGTGGCGGTCGTCGGCCGAAGCGGCTCCGGCAAGACGACTCTCGCCAAGCTCCTCTCCGGCCTCCTGGAGGCGACCGAGGGATCGATCCTCTTCGACGGAGTGAACATCGAAAAGCTGAACTACAGGGATCTCCGGCGGCGAGTCGGCTTCGTCCTCCAGGAGAACTACCTCTTCGACGAGACGATCGCGCGGAACATCGCATTCGGCGACGGCGAGCCCGACTTGGACCGGGTCCTTTGGGCCGCCCGCGTCGCCAGCGCTCACGAATTCGTCGAGAGATTTCCCCTGGGCTACGACACTCGGGTCGGCGAGTCGGGCCTCGCGCTCTCCGGCGGACAGAAGCAGCGCGTCGCGATCGCGCGGGCCGTCTACAACCGCCCCCCGGTCCTGATCTTCGACGAGGCGACCAGCTCCCTCGACAGCGAGTCGGAACGGGCGGTCAAGGAGAACCTCGACCGGCTCCTGGAGGGTCGTACGTCGTTCGTCATCGCCCACCGGCTCAGCACCATCCGTGACGCCGACTTAATCCTCGTGCTGGAGAGGGGACGCCTCGTCGAGCAGGGGACGCACGACGAGCTGATGGACCGCCATGGCCTCTATTACTACCTCTCGAGCCAGCAGCTGGGAATCTAGATGGACGAGTCGCCGTTCCTCCCGGGCGACCCGCCGCCGTTCGCGGCCCGGAGCCTCGCATGGCTCCTGATCGCTCTTTTCATCGTCACCGTTGCCGTAGCGGTGGCCGTCAAGGTCCCCGAGACGGTCGTCGCCCCGTTCGCCCTGGTGCCGATGCGCGGCACCGACCCGGTGCGCGCTTCCCGCGGGGGAACGGTCACGGAGGTTCTCGCCGTCGAGGGGCACCCGGTGGCCAAGGGGGCGCGGCTCTTCGCCATCCGGTCACAGGAGTTCGGCGACCGGTCATCCGAGCGGAAAGCGCTCGAGAGCAGCCTCCGCGGCTTTTCTGAGAGCCTCTCCAATGCCCGGAAGAGGTTCGACAGCGAGGCCAGCGCGAGGCGCGAGGAGGCCCGGGGCCTCGCCGATCGCGCGGATTATCTCGATCGGATGCTGACCCTGAAAAGGGAGCAGCTCACCTTGACGAAGGAGCAATCCGAGCGCGCGAAGAAGCTCGCCGACCAGGGGCTCGCAAGCCTCAACGAGCGCTCTGATGCCCAGATCCGGCACAGCCAGGCCGTGATGGAGCTCGAGCAGCTCCAGGCCGAACGGTTGGCGACCGGGAGCACCATCGAGAAGCTCCGCGACAGCCAATCCGCGAAAGGGACCGAGTTCCACGAGGA
This sequence comes from Thermoanaerobaculia bacterium, assembly GCA_023717585.1. Lineage (GTDB taxonomy): Bacteria > Acidobacteriota > Thermoanaerobaculia > UBA5066 > UBA5066 > Fen-183. The sequence goes on along the minus strand of JAMQPJ010000100.1, from coordinate 1,236 downwards.
GGAGCGCGCCCTCGGGGAGAAGATCGCTCAGGCGAGGATCAGGATCGGGGCGCTCAGTGTCGAGGCGTCCTCCGTCCCTGGGGACGGGTCCGGAAACGAGCTGGCGGTCGACTCTCCGTGCGACGGCACGGTCCTGGGCGTCGCGGCGCGGCGGGCCGGGGCGGTGGTTCGCGAGGGGGAGGTCCTCGCCGAAGTCGTCTGCTCCGCCGAGACGCTGCAGGCCGAGCTGAGCCTTCCCCAGGGAGGGCTCGCGCGGATCCACGCCGGCCAGAGCGTCCGCCTCCTCCTCGAGGCATTCCCGTACCAACGCTACGGTGTCCGCGGGGGAACGGTCCGGTGGGCCAGCCCTTCCGGGGTCGGAACCCGCGAGACCGCGACCTTTCCCGTCCTCGTCGACCTGGACGAGCAGGTTATCGCGGCGGACGGGGAGCGCAGGCCGCTCCTGGCGGGGATGCGCGGCACGGCGCGCGTCGTCGTCGGCCGTCGCACCCTCGTCGAGTACGCCTTCGAGCCGCTCCGGCAGCTCCGGGAAAACATCCGTTGACGGTCCGGCTTCCCTCGATCGCTGACGCCGCCAAGGGCCTGGCGCCGCTCCATGGGCGCTGGCTCGAGGCGGTGCTCGGGGGAGAGATCCCCTCCGAGCCACACGCGACGTGCGAGAGCTGCGCGATGCTGCCCGTGTCCGGCGGCGCGGACGACCATCGGGACGCCATCTTTTTCAACCCCAGGACGAAGTGCTGCACGTACCTGCCGAAGCTTCCCAACTTCCTCGTCGGCGCGATCCTGGCCGACGAGGCGGCCGACATGGCCGAAGGGCGGGCTCGCGTTCTGGAGAGGATCGGAAAGAAAGTCGGCGTGACGCCGCTGCACGTCAGGGCCGGCCGCGCGCACAACCTCGCCTACGACCATCGGGACGGGGTCTTCGGCCAGAGCGAGGCGATGCGCTGCCCCTACTACGTCGAAGACCGGATCGGCGGCGAGTGCGGGATCTGGCGGCACCGAAACTCCGTCTGCATGACCTGGTTCTGCAAGCACGAGCGCGGTGCCCTGGCGAAGCGGTTCTGGGACTCGGCCGAAGAGCTGCTGATGGCCGTCGAGGACAGCCTCGCGACGCATTGCCTTCTCACCCTCGGTTTCGACGACGCGGCGCTCCGCGTCAACTTTCCGCTCAGAGGTTCTCCGGGGGACGAGCTCGACGGCACGGTGAGCCACGAGCGGTACACGTCTCTCTGGGGC
>JAMQPJ010000086.1 GCA_023717585.1 Thermoanaerobaculia bacterium | reverse complement strand
CGAGGTCCGGCAGGCCTTCGAGGAAGCGAAGACGGCCGAGGCTCGGCACGAGACCGCGAAGAAGGCTCTCGTGTCCGCGCGCGAGGCCGAGCGCATCACGAACGACCGGTTCCGGGCTGGCGTCGTTCGGACGCTCGATCTCCTGGACGTCACGACGGCCCGCCGCGAGGCGGAAACGCGCGAGCTCGTCGCGCGCGCCGATGCGCACACGGCGGCGCTGAAGCTCGCCGTCAAGGCGGGGCGCCGCCCCGAGAGCGTGCTGAACGGAGGAACGGAGTGAAGACGAACGAGGGATTCGGATTGGGATTTTCTTCGAGTGGGAAGAGCGGAGGGAGCGCCGGAGCCGCGCCTCGAGCGCGGCGCGTGGGCCGCGGCGGATTCGGATTTTCTTCGAAGGTGTCGGGCGGGCTGCTCGCGGCGGGAGTCGCCGCGGCGGTCCTTGCGGGCTGCGGCGCCTCAAATGACCCTTCTAAGAAATCTCCCTCTTCTCTCTCCCCTGTCTCCGCCGCAACGGCGCTCGTCGAGCGCGCATCGCTGCCCGACCGTCTGACTCTCTACGGAACCGTCACCGCCGACCGGTCCGCCGCCGTCTCTTCGCGCGTCACGGCAAACGTCGTCGCGGTCCCCGCGCGCGTCGGGCAGAACGTCGCCGCCGGTGACGTCCTCGTCGAGATCGACCCGCAGACGGCGAAGGGCCAGGAGGCCCAGGCCAGAGGCGCGCTCGCGCAGGCCCGCGCGGCGCTCTCCCTCGCCGAGCGCAACTACGAACGCTTCAAAGCCCTCGCGGCCTCGGGCTCCGCCTCGCCGCTCGAGCTCGACATGAACCGGATGCAGTACGAGCAGGCGAAAGGCGCCGTCCAGCAGGGCGACGGCGCGGTGGAAGCGGCCTCCTCCGTCGCGCGGGAGTCCCGCGTGACGGCGCCCTTCGCCGGCCGTGTGGCCTCGCGCCTCGTCGAGGCCGGCGACCTCGCGGCCCCGGGCCGCCCCCTCGTTACGATCGAGTCCGCGACCGGCCGACGGCTCGTCGTTCAGGTTCCGGCCGGCACAGTCGCCGCGTCGGGCCTCAAGGCAGGGCAGAAGCTTGCCGTGAGGATCGACGGGGCAGTCTCCTCCGTCACGGGTGCCGACCTGACGGGCACCGTCGTCGAGATGTCGCCCGGCGCCGATCCGGCCACCCACACGTACACGGCGACGCTCGAACTCTCCGGCGCGCCCGTCGCGACCGGCCTCACGGGCCGCGCGACGCTCGATACGGCCGTTCGCTCGTCCGTCCTCGTCCCCGAGAGCGCCGTTCTCGCGAGCGGCGGCGTGACCCTCGTCGCCCTGAAGGACGACGAGGGCAAGGCGCGCACCCGAGTCGTGACGACCGGCGCCTCGCAAGGCGGCAAGGTCGAGATTCTCTCCGGCCTCTCCGGCGGCGAGACGGTCCTCGTCGGCCTTTCGGCGCCGCCCGCCGACGGCGCGCCCGTCTCCGAACCGAAAGACGCCGGAGCGAAGGGAACGGCCCGGTGAGCGAAACCACAACGCGCGGGAAGGACGCCCGCGAGGCGGTCCGCCGCAAGATGACGCGTCGGCCTCTCGGCGTCTCGGGCCGGATCGCGAAGGCGTTCCTCGAGTCCAAGCTCACGCCCCTCCTCGTCGTCGCATCGCTCCTCCTCGGAGCCTTCGCGCTCCTCATCACGCCGCGCGAGGAGGAGCCCCAGATCAAGGTCCCGATGATCGACGTCTTCGTCGCGCTCCCGGGCGCGACGGCCGGTGAAGTCGAGCGCCGCGTCGTCTCCCCCGTCGAGAAGGCCCTCTACCAGATCCCGAACGTCGAGTACGTCTACTCGACGTCGCAGCCCTCGGGCGGGATCGTGATCGTGCGCTTCCTCGTCGGGACGGACCCCGACCAGGCCGTCGTCCGCGTCCACGCGAAGCTCGCCGAGCTCCAGTCGAATCTTCCGCCGGGCGCGCTGCCGCCCGTCGTCGTGCCGCGCGGGATCGACGACGTGCCGGTCGCCGCGTACACGCTCTGG
>JAMQPJ010000138.1 GCA_023717585.1 Thermoanaerobaculia bacterium | reverse complement strand
GCCCTGGTGCCGTTCGCGCCACCGCCTCCTCCCGCGGCCCGCAGGGCTCCGAGGACGGGGCGCGGCCTGCTCTCGGTGCGAGTGCTGCGCCCGGCCGTGCCTCTCGAGGTGCTCCTCGAAGGCGAGCGCCCCGCGTCGCTGCGCGCACTGGCTTCGACGCCTCCCGCGGACGGCGGCGGGCGGCAGACCATCGACGTGGCCGGCCCCGTGCGCGTGGCCTCGGGGCCGTGGCGCCTCGAGGAGGGCTGGTGGCAGGAGACGCCCGCGTTCCGCGCGTACTGGGACGTCGAGCTTTCCACCGGCGGGCTCTATCGCATCTTCCGCGACGAGCCCGGCGGTGAGTGGTTCGCGGACGGCGTCTACGACTAGATCGACCGGGAGAACGACAGAAAGAGAGAAAGTACAGACAGCGGTATCGTCGGCAGGCGAGGAGAGCCAATGCCCAGCCCGTCCAATCCGCCCCTTCCCCCGAATCCGGTTCCCCAGTCCGCGCTCGTCGCGCTTCAACCCGGCGCCGTCGTGAGCCGCACGCTCGTGAAGGCCGCGGGCGGCACCGTGACGGCCTTCGCGTTCGACACGGGCGAGGCTCTCAGCGAACACAGCGCTCCCTTCGACGCGCTCGTCCTCGGAGTCGAGGGGACTGCCGAGGTGACGATCGCAGGCTCACCCCACCGCGTTTCGGCGGGAGAAATCCTCCGCCTGCCCGCGAACGAGCCCCACGCGCTGCGCGCCACGACCCCGTTCAAGATGATCCTCGTCATGATCAAGACCTGAGGTTCAGTTGAGGACGGAGAAGACGTACGACGAGGCGTACTTCCGGAAGTGGTATCGCGACCCGAAAAAGCGGCTCGTGCGTCGCGCGGGTGTGGCGCGGAAGGCCGCGATGGCGGTCGGGGTCGCGGAGCATCTCCTCGGGCGGCGGGTCGCCTCGGTGCTGGACATAGGCTGCGGCGAGGGCGCGTGGTTCCCGCTCCTGCGCGAGCTGCGCCCGAAGCTGCGCTACCTGGGCCTCGACACGAGCGATTACGCGGTGCGGCGCTTCGGTCGCTCGCGCAACGTGCGGCCCGGATCATGGGGCCAGGTCGCCGAGCTGCGTTTCGACGAGCCGTTCGACCTCGTCGTGTGCTCGGACGCGCTGCATTACGTGCCGACACGCGAGGTCGTGCGCGGACTCGAGAGCCTGTCCGAGCTGATCGGCGGCGTCGCCTACTTCGACTTCCTGACGGCCGACGACGATCTCGAGACCGGCATCGAGGGCGACCTGGTGGGCTTCAAAATGCGCCGGGCCGCGTGGTACCGGCGGAAGCTCCGCGGGGCGGATCTCGTGGAGTGCGGCCTCGGCTTCTGGGTCACGCCCGCGCGAGCCCCGCAGCTCACGGCGCTGGAGCGCGTCCCCGGCCGAAATAGCCACCGTTGACTTACGTCTTACTTGCGACTAGGCTCGCCGCCCCATGGCGGAAGGGCCTCCCACCCGCGACTTCATCGGTCCTTACGGCGGGTGCGGCCTGCATCCCAACGGGCCCGGCGCGCGCAAGGAGAAGGCGCGTGTCCGCGCCTACGCGCGCCCGCCGGTTCCCACCAGGCGCGCCCGGCCCTACGCCGAGCTGCGCGTCGCCTCGGCGTTCTCGTTCCTGAACGGCTCCTCGCTGCCGGAAGACCTCGTCGATCGCGCGTCGGCGCTCGACCTTTCCGCGATGGCGCTCGTGGACACGAACGGCATCTCCGGCGCCCCGCGCTTCTGGAAGGCCGCGAAGGCGGCTGGGGTGAAGGCGCTGGTCGGGGCGGAGGTCGTGCTCCAAAGGCATCCAGCTCTCATCGGGGGGCGTTCGAAGAGGATTTCTTTGAAGGGGGAAAGAGACGGGGGATTCTCGGAAGAAAGATTTTCTTCGAAAGCGAATATGGGAGAAGAAGCCGAAGCGCGGGGCGCGCGCAGCTCAGCCCCGCGCCGCGGGAACGGCGCATCGACCTCTTCATCATTCGAAGAAAATCTCTCTGGTCCTCTCGGAATTGTTCCCCCTCCGCTCCCAGCAGGAATTTCCCCTCCCCGCCTGACGCTGCTCGCCGAGAACCAGAAGGGCTACAGGAATCTCTGCCTGCTCCTCACCGCCGCGGCCGCGGGCAAGCCGAAGGGTCAGGCGGCCGCGACGTGGGAAGAGCTCGCCGCGCACGCGGAGGGACTGCACGTGCTGACGGGCGGCGAGGAGAGCGTCGTGACGCGTGCGCTGGCCTCCTCGGGCTTCGACGGGGCAGCACGCGAGCTGGACCGTCTCGCCGCGCTGTTTCCCGGGCGCGTGCACGTGGAGCTGCAGCGCCACTTCCTGCGCGAAGAGGAGCACGTGAATCGCGCGCTCCTCGATCTCGCGGGCGCGGCCCGGCTGCCCGTCCTCGCGACGAACGGCGCGCGCTACGCGGAGCGGAAAGACAAGGACCTGTTCGACGCGCTCACGTGCATCCGCCACCACACGCACCTCGACGCCGCGGGGACGAAGCTGCACGCCGGGCGCGAGCGCCACCTGAAGTCCGCGCGCGACATGGAAGCTCTCTTCGCGGACCTGCCGGGCGTCCTCGAAGCGAGCGCCGCGCTCGCGGGGCGGCTCTCCTTCACGCTCGCGGATCTCGGCTATCGCTTTCCCGCGTACACGCTGCCGCCGGGCGAGACGCCGTCGTCTTACCTTCGGCGCGTGGCGTGGGAGGGCGCGCGGGGCCGCTTCCGGCCGCTGACGGGCAAGGCGCAGGCGCAGATCCAGCGCGAGCTGGACCTCATCGAGAAGCTGGACCTCGCGGGTTACTTCCTCATCGTCTGGGACATCGTGAACTTCTGCAAGCGGGAGAACATCCTCGTGCAGGGGCGCGGCTCGGCCGCGAACAGCGCGGTGTGCTACGCGCTCTCGATCACGGCGGTCGATCCCGTGAAGATGGAGCTGCTCTTCGAGCGCTTCCTCTCGGAAGAGCGCGGTGAGTGGCCCGACATCGACCTCGACCTCCCGTCGGGCGATCCGCGCGAGAAGGTCATCCAGCACGTCTACAAGACGTACGGCCCCGCGGGCGCCGCGATGACGGCGAACGTCATCACGTATCGCGACCGCTCGGCGTCCCGCGAGATGGCGAAGGCGCTGGGCTTCTCGCCGGAGCAGGTGGACACGATCGCGAAACGCCTCGGGAAGTGGAGCTTCGGCGAGTACAAGGACGGCGCGGCCGACCTTTCGGCCGAGCTGGCCGCCGCGGGCTTCGACCCCGCGCACCCGCGCGTCGCCCACTTCGGGAAGCTCTTCATGCGCGTCCAGAACCTGCCGCGCCACCTCGGGCAGCACTCGGGCGGAATGGTCGTGGCGATGGGCCGGCTGTCGGAGGTCGTGCCCCTCGAGCCCGCGGCGATGGAAGGGCGCGTCGTCATCCAGTGGGACAAGGACGACTGCGCGGATCTCGGGATCGTGAAGGTGGACCTTCTCGGCCTCGGGATGCTGGGCGCGATCGAGAAGATGCTGCCCGCGATCAAGGAGCACGAGGGCGTCGACGTGGACCTCGCCCACCTGCCGGCAGGAGACCCGAAGGTGTACGAGATG
>JAMQPJ010000045.1 GCA_023717585.1 Thermoanaerobaculia bacterium | reverse complement strand
GGCGCGGATCGACACGACCGGGTCGGGCGTGACGGTCAGGACTCCGGCGGGAGCCGTCGAAGCCGCGCATGTGGTGTTGGCGACGACCGCCTCCGTCGCGAGGCGGCTCTACGCGCCCGGGCACGACGCGGAGAAGCGGTTGCTCGATACGGCCTACAGCGCGTCGATGAACATCAGCTTCGCGATCCCCGAGGGCGTTTCGACTGCGAGGGTAGCCAGCGACATCTACGGCCTGCTGATCCCGCGTCGGGAGAGGCAGGTGATCGCCGCGATAGGGATCGAATCGCGCAAGTGCGGGCGGTACGTCCCGCGCGGAGAGTTGCTGAACGTCATGCTGAGCGGCTCCGCGGGTAGCAGGCTTCTGGGGGCAACTGAAGAACAGGTGCTCTCCGAAGTGTTGCCGGAACTTCAACGCTACTTTCCCGGCCTCGACGGCAGGATCGAGTTCACGACGTTCTCCCGTTGGCCGGAAGCCGAGCCCCGCTCTCCGGTCGGCCGCAGCCGCGACCTTCGGCAGTATCGTCAGGCCTGGCACTCGGGCATGAAGGTGATTCTCGCCGGCGACTACATGGGCACACCGTGCACCGAAGGCGCGGCGGAGAGCGGTCAGTGGGCGGCGAATGCGCTGATCGAGGCGGCGTTCGGCGAAGGCGACCCATGAACCTCGTCGCGTGGATCGTCGCCCGCACGCCGCTCGCCGTGGCGGCGGGCGTCGCGACCGTGGCCGCGTGGCTCTGGTGGCTCCTCATACCGATCCGGCGGCGCCTCGCGATTCTCAACTTCAGGAGCGCGTTTCCGGACGTCCCGCCGGGCGTCCCGCTCCGCAGGATGATGGCCGGTCTCGTCCTCGGCTACTTCGAGCTGCTGTACGAGGAGAGGGTTCCCGGCAGCGTCGAGCTCTCGATCGAGGGAGTCGAGCCGATTGCCGAGCGCGGGAAGGCGGGCAAGGGAACCCTCGTCTTCGCCGGCCACCTCGGCTCGTGGGACCTCGTCGGGCCCCTTCTGGCGCGCCGGTCGGGGATCAAGGCGACGGTCGTCGTGAAGGTCCCTCGGTCGGAGCGAGTCGCCGCGCTGATCGAGCGTGTCCGGGCCTCGTACGGGCTCGGCCTCCTGCCGAACAAGACTGGATCGATGCCGCGCGTCTACGAGCTCCTCGAGGACGGGCACACCGTCGTCTTCGTCATCGACCAGAGGCTCGCGCGCGGCGTCGCGGTCCCCTTCTTCGGCCGCCTCGCCCTGACGGCCCCGGCGGTCGCAGTCGCAGCGGCGAAGACCTCCGTCCCGGTCCATTTCCTCGAGTACTGGCGGGAAGGGACCGCGAGGCACCAGGCGGTTTTCTCCGCGTTTCTCCCGGTGACGGGGAGAGTGGAGGACGACATCGCCGCCTTCACCGCGAGGATCGAGGAGGCCGTGAGGCGGCGGCCGCACAACTGGCTCTGGCTCCACGACCGCTGGAAGGGAGCGCCCGCCGCCGCCCCGTGAAGCGCCGCCGGAACGGCGGCGGCGGACCTCCGCCGGCTTCCCCGGCTCTTACTTCTTCTCCTCCGCCGGCAGGAGGTCGAACTTCCCGCTCGCCACCACGAAGATGACGCACTCGCTCGCGGCGTCGCACTTCGTCGTGTGCTTCACGGTGTGGGGCTGGTACTCGTACGAGCCGGGCCCGAGCTTCTTCTCCGTCCCGCCCTCCGACGACGCGATCATCGTTCCCGAAACGACAACGAGTTTCATGTCCGCCGAGTGTGTGTGGAGCCCGGCGGCGAAGCCCGGCTTGAACTTGTGGAAGGCGCCGTGAGCGCCCTTTCCCGGATCGCCCCAGACCACCGCCATCGAGACGTCGGCGTTGGCCGGGTTGGCGACCCATTTCAGCTCGCCGGGAGTCATGGCCACGAAGGCGGCGGGCTTTGCGGCGGGTTTCGCGGCGGGTTTGGCGGCGGGTTTGGCGGTGGCTGCACCGCCTTTCGCCTCCTCGGCGAGGGCCGCGGGAGCGAAGAGGGCGACGGCCATGGCCACCAGAATGTTCTGGAAAGTTCTTTTCATCAGGTGCCTCCTTGAGAATGCGTATCATATGCGCTCTTTCGAAAAAGAGAGCGGACGCTGAAGCACGGGCCGAGCAGATCGCGCGCGCCGTCGAGGACGAGCGGCCGGCAACGGGTGTGGCGACTGGTCTCCGACTAGGGAGCCGGGTCCAGCCCGATCACGACGCCGTGCCGCTCGGGGACGCCGCCCTCGGGCTCCGACCCGAACACGAGCGGAGGCAGCTCCCACTCGATGAGGTACCCGAACTCCCTACGGAACTCCGCGAGCGACATTCCCGCCGTGGCCGCGAACTTCGCGAGCTCGTGGGGGTCCTCAAAGTCGTCGCGGCGGAGGCGCAGCATGTACCGCCGCGCGATGGCGTAGCGCGTGGAGTGGATGTCCACCATCCGGACCTTCGCCCGGCCCGTCGAAGGGTTGATCAGATCCTCGAAAGGAATCGGCACGAAGTGGCCCCCCTGCATCGAGATCATCACGGAGTGTCCGCCGGAGAGAAGGCACTTGGTCGCGCAGTAACCGAGATCGCGCGTGTACTCCAGGTCGAACGGGATCGGGTCTGCGCAGCGCAGCTCGTAGCCGATGTTCTTGGCGACGACGGTCGTCTTGATGCCGAACTCCTTCAACCGCTGCTGGACGGCGGCCTTCAGGATCTCGCCGATGTTCACCTCGGCGATGCGGACGTTGCCGTGCGTGTCGCGCTCGACGTCCTGAAGGCCCTGGAGTTCCGAAGGGTCGAGGCCCTCGACGAGCCCTTCGGCGATCACGGCGACGCCGTCG
>JAMQPJ010000044.1 GCA_023717585.1 Thermoanaerobaculia bacterium | reverse complement strand
GGGTCTCGAGGTCGAGCACCATGTCCGCCTCGATCTTCGCGGCGTCGGGGACGTCGCCGGCGAGTACGAAGACGTTCGCGACGTGCGCGCGGTACGCCTCGCGCAGTTCCTTCGACTTCGGATCTTCCTTGAGGTAGTAATCGCGATCCGGGAGGCCGAGGCCGCCCTGGTTCATGACCCCGATGTAACGCGTCGAGTTCCGGGCGTCCTGCGCGACGCGAAACCCGAAGCCCGCGTTCACGCCCGAGAGGTGCAGCTCGGCGAGGATGGCGGGGAGGTCGTCTGCCTTCTTGAGCTTCGCGATCGTCGCGAAGGTCGGCGCGAGGGGGGCGGCGCCGGCCTTTTCGCGCGCCGCGGCGTCCATACCGGTCGCGTAGAAGTCCGAGACCTTCTGCAGCGGCGAGCCCTTGGGCCAGTCCGCCTTCCCGGACGTCTCCTCGAGGATCTTCCGGACGACGTCGCGGTTGCGGTCCGACAGCGCGTCGAAGCTGCCGTAGCGGCTTCTGTCGGCGGGAATTGGGTGCGCGGCGAGCCACGCGCCGTTCGCGAACTGATAAAAGTCCGCGCACGCTTTCGCGGACGTGTCGAAGTTCGCGGGGTCGATCGCCTTCGGCTGCGCGGGCGCGGCGGTTTGGCCGAAGAGGGAGCTTTCCACGAATGAGAGGACGAGAACGACAGTCGCACGAAACCGCATGGCGTCTCCTTTGGAGCGGAGTCTATCGAGAGACCGGAGGCTCCTGACGGTCAGGCGACAGCGGCCTGGCGGGAGTCGCGCGCGCGGCGCAGCAGGGCCACGAGGCCGCCCGCCATCATCACGTAGAAGCCGCCCCAGACGAGGGAGATGAGCGGCTTGGTCGTGAGATCGACGGAGAAGGTCTCGACGGTAGCGGGCTTGAGATCGCTGCCGGGGGCGAGGCCGAGAAGCTCGATCTCGCACGTGCCCTCGTTCGGCGACACCTTGCGGACCTTCAGGCGTCCCTTGCCCGGGAGCAGCGTTTCCGGCGACTCGGTCGCGGACTCCGCGGAGCCGCCGCCGAAGTACATGACGAGGCGGGCGGTTTTCTCCTCGGAGGTCTGCGGGGTCGTCACGAGGAAGTTCGCGTTCACGGTCACGCGCGGGCGTTCCGACGCGACCTGAGAGCGGTCGGACGAGAAGTCGAGGAACTTCACCTTCACGCCTTCGATCGTCTTCGACTCGCCCTTCCTGAGGGCCACCGTGGTGCCCTCGATGCGCGCGGGCTGCCCGGGGTCGTAGGCCTGCGGCGAGACATAGAGGTCCATGAGCAGCGAGGACTTCACGTCGGGGTTCGCCATCATCTGATTCGTGCGCGTGTTCGTGTAGAGCTTCGGATACGCTTTCCAGACGCCGGTTCCCGGCGAGCCGACCTCGACCTCCATCGCCTGCTTGGCGCGGCGGTCGGCGAGGCTCAGCGCGTTGAGCTCCTCGAAGCGCTTCACCTCGCCGCTGTCGGTGACGAAGACGAGGCGCGTGAAGGTCAGCGTGTTTTTCCCGACGGTCATCGGCTGGCCCCGGAGGAGGTTCACCGTCGTCTTCTTCTCGTAGACGCCGGACACCAGAATGCCGACGAGCATGACGGACATGCCGATGTGCGCGAGGTAGCCGCCCATCGTCGTGACGGCCTTGCGCCTCACGAAGAGGATCGCGGTTTCGGCGTTCGCCACGAAACCCGCCACGGCCAGAGAGAGGATCAGGAGGTCCATCGCGCCGCGCACGCCGGCCGCGAGGAAGACTCCGATGCTCAGGAGCCCGACGACGACCGGGACGAGAGCCTTCCGGAGCACATTCCGCCCGCTCTCGCCGCGCCAGGAGAGGTATGGAACGAGGAGGATCAGCAGGCCGATGAGGACCGCGATCGGCCGGTGCGTCACGTTGTAGAAGCTCGTCGCGACCTGCGAGGGCTTCCCCAGGATCCGGGTGAGGATCGGGGCGGAGGTGCCGAGCAGGATGACGAGCCCCGAGGCGCTGAAGAGGGTCACGGAAAGGATGAAGAGGACCGAGCGCGAGAGGAACGGCTCTTCCTTCTCCTTGCCCGTGGCCTGATCGATGTCGTTGACGACCGGAATCTCCTTCCACCGGAAGGCGAGAAGCCCCAGGCCGCCGACGAGGAAGACCACGATGATCCCGACGAGCCAGCCCGTGATGCCGAGATCGATGAAGGAGTGCACGGAGAAGTCCGCGAGGACGCCGGAGCGCGTGAGGAACGTCCCGTAGAGGATGCAGCAGAAGGCGAGGATCGCGAGGATGATGTTGATCTTCCGGTGCTTGGCGCGCGCCTTCTGGAGGTACATGCCGTGCACGAGCGCCACCGTCGCGAGCCACGGCACGAGCGAGGTGTTTTCCACGGGGTCCCATCCCCAGTAGCCGCCCCACCCGAGCGTCTTGTACGCCCAGTAGCCGCCCATGAGAATCGCCGTGCCGAGCGTCACGAACGTGAAGAGCGCCCAGGGCATCGCGCGGACGACCCAGCCGTCCCAGCGCTTCATCCACAGCGCGGCGATCGCGAAGGCGAACGGCACCGAGAGCGAGGCGAACCCGGAGAACATGACCGGCGGGTGGATGACCATCCAGGGGTCCTGCAGGAGAGGGTTCAGGCCCTGGCCGTCCGGCGGGACCTGGGCGAGGAACCGGAAGGGCGACTGCTTGATCAGGATCGCGACGATCCCGAGGAACGACGCGAGGTAGATCACCATCACGGGCGCTTCCTGCTCCTTCGCCGACCGGAGCACGAAGAGCCCGATGAGCGCGCCCCAGAAGAGCCAGAGCAGGAAGGAGCCTTCCTGCCCCGCCCAGAACGTGGAGAAGAGGTAGTAGGTGGGCAGGTCGCGCCCCGAATACGACGCCACGTACGAGAGGCGGAAGTCGTGCGCCAGGAGGCGGGTCAGGAGGAGAAACGAGGAAAGAAGAATCGAAAAGACAAACGCGTAATAAAGACGCCGGGCAAGGAGGAGAGGAGGAGAGAGATTAATATTTTCTGCGAATGGTAATAGGGCAGAGCCACCGTCCGTCGCTTCGACCTGGGCTGTGCTCCTCTTACCCTTTCTAAGAAAATCTTTCTCTTCTCTTTCTTCTCTTTCTTCTCTTTCTTCGCCTTTCTTTCCGAGCAAATCTTTATTCGCCGCTCCCGCCGTGCGCATCGAATACAGATAAGTGAGGGCGCTGGTGACGCCGAAGAGCATGGCCGCCCAGATTGCGAGCGTGCCCGGCGCGAAGCCGAGAAGGCCGGGAAGGTTGTTCATGGGGCGACCTCAGGCCTTCTTGGCGCCGTACTGCTTTTCCATTTCCTCGCCCTGGTACTTGGACGGGCACTTGACGAGGAGCTTCTCGGCGGCGAAGACGCCCTTGTCGTAGCGGCCGATCGCGACGATCGAGACCGCATCCTCGAAGTTGGCGGGCTTCACGTCCGTGTAGGAGACGGGGATCGACTCCTTCGTCTTCTCGTCGTAGAGCGTGAAAAGGAGCGTCTTCGTGTTCGCGTCGTAGCGCGACGTGCCCTTCTCGAGCGCGCCCATCACCTGGACCGTGCGGGGAGCCGCCTTCGCCTCGGCGAACGAAACGTACGGCGTCATCGAGCGCGAGAACGTGGACAGGCCGAGGGCGAGGAATCCGATTACGAGGATGGCTCCGGCCCAGTAAGCGCGTTTCATGGGTTACTCCTGATTGGGCCTGGAGGCGGCCCGGACCTTCCGGTCGAGGTACACGAGGTAGCCGAAGATTCCGGCCCAGATCACGATGTTGACCGCCGCGACGTAGCCGAGAGCGCTGTTCATGACGTCCTTTCGCGCACGATGCGTGAGACGCGCCGGTCGAGATTCCACATCCAGAAGAAGAGCGCGGTGAAGGCCACCGCCGAGGGGAAGAAGACGAGCCGTTGGTCCGTCGACATCTTGACGTCCCCTTGCGCGTTGATGACAGTGTCAGGGTGGAGCGACGCGTACATGCGCGGCACGATGAAGATCAGGAACGGCACCGTGACGACCGCGACGAGGGCGTACGCGGCGCCGAGCGTCGCCCGGCGCTCGGGATCCTCGAGCGCGCCCCGGAGGCCGAGGTACGCGCCGTAGACGAGGAGCAGGAGGACGATCGACGTCTCGCGAGGGTCCCAGTTCCAGTACGAGTTCCACATGACGCGCGCGAAGATCGAGCCGGTCACGGTCGCGAGGACGCAGAAGAGGAATCCGAGCCGCGCGGCCGCCGCCGCGGCGTCGTCGTCCTCGATCCGCCGCTTCCAGAGGTACATGCCGGAGTACACGGCCGCGACGAGGAAGGCGAGGGTCGCCACCCAGGCCTGCGGGACGTGGAAAAAGACGATGCGCGAGGACTCGCCGACGAAGCTCTGGGCCGGCCGGGCGTACAGGAACGCCCCCCAGCAGATCGCCCCCATCCCGAGGCCCAGAAACCATTTGGCGACGAGGCCGAGGCTCTTCACGGCTGGAATGATAATCCCCCGCCGAGAATCGTTCTCTAGAGCAGGCGAATCAACTCCGGGGAGCCCGGAAGTGATTCCGGGCGCTCGATTTATTCCCGCCAGACGGCGTCGAAGAGGATGAACGCGGTCGTCGTGACGAGGCCGTCGTAGGCGATGAGCACGAGCACGAAGTCGATGCCGGCCGAGAAGGCCTCTTCGCGGGCCGCCACCTGCGTGCCGGAGACGGCCGCGATGAGCGGGGGGAGGAGAAGCGGGATCGAGAGGACGGCGAACAGCGCGCCCTTGGCGGCGGCCTTCGAGACGAGGGCCGCCGTGAACGTGGACGCGCCGGCGAGGCCGAGCCCGCCGAACACGAGGAGCACGATGAAAAGCGACGGGCATTTGATCTCGAAGGACGTCAGGACGAGGAAGAGGGGGACGATGAACGCCGTGACCGCGAAAAGAAGCAGGATGTTCACGAGGTACTTGCCGAGGAGGACCGCGGGCGGCGGCGCCGCGAGGCGCAGGGCCGAGGCCGTGCCTGCTTCCTCCTCCTTGACGAAGACGCGCGAAAGACCCGTCATCGCCGAGAAGAAGATGACGATCCAGAGGAGGACGGCGTTCACGGTCGGTCGGTCCTCGGGGGCGAGGCGGGTCGGGCCGACCGCGTAGCCGACGAGAACGAGGACCGCGAACGCGAACAGGAAGAGCGCGTTCACGGCGATGCGCGTGCGCCACTCGGCGAGGAGGTCCTTGCGGAAAATGGCGAGGGCGGCCCCGAGGAGGGGCGCGGGCGAGCGGGCATTCATAACGACACCGTCTCGTCGGCCAGCGCCAGGTCCCGAAGGTCGTTCGAGGCGATGACCGCGATTCCGCGGGAGCGCTGGGCGGCGACGACCTTCTGGACGACAGCGCGGCCAGCCTCGTCGAGGTTCGCGCCGGGCTCGTCGAGGAGAAGGACGCCGGGGTCGTGGAGAGTCGCGTAGGCGAGCTTCACGCGCTGCCGCTGACCCGTGGAGAGCGAAGAGAGAGATTTCTTCGAATGGGATTCGACCGGGAGGCCGACGCCCTCGAGCAGCGCGAGCGCGCGTCCGGGCGCGGACACCAGGCCATGGACATCCGCGAAGAACATCAGGTTCTCCTCGGCCGTCAGCTCTCCGTAGAGCGCGAGATCGGGCGCCACCCACCCGATGCTCCAGGGAATGTCGCGCGGCTCGTGACCGGCTCCAGCCTCTTCACCATCGAAGAAAATCTTCGCGTACCCGCCGCTCGGGCGAATCAGGCCGGCGAGGGTCCTCAGCAAGGTCGTTTTTCCGCTCCCGTTCTGTCCCGCGATCCCGAGGACACGCCCGTTCTCGACGGAGAACGTGAGCGGGCCGATGACCTTCCGCGTCCCGAACGAGCGGGAGAGGCTTTCCGCGACGAGGCGCATGGCGCCCGAGGATAACCGCAAGCCATTGATCCCCGGCAGATGCGCGGATCCGGAATGGAGCAAGGAGAGCTTAGAAGGGTAGGAGAATGCGGGAGTGATGGCTGGCAGCCCATTCGCACTCCCGCGGAGCATGACGGCTGCGGCGCTCGCTCTTCTCTTTCTAAGAAATCCCCTCTTCGGAGCTTCCTCGCTGGGCGACTTCCCTCGAATCGTCCTCTGGGCCTGGGAGCGCCCCGAGGACCTGCGCTTCCTCGCGGGCCGGAAGGCCGGCGTCGCGTTCCTCGCGGCCACCGTGCGGCTCTCCGGCGGCGCGGTCCACGTCCTCCGGCGGCGCCAGCCGCTTCTCGTCGATCCCGCGACGCCGTTGATGGCGGTCGTGCGCGTGGAGACAGCGCGCGGGGCGAAGGCGACGCTTTCCGCGGACCAGCGGGAGGCCGTCGTTTTCGCGGCGCTCCGGGCCTCCCGGCTTCCGCGAGTCCTGGCCGTCCAGATCGACAGCGACGCCGCCTCCTCAGAGCGAGTCTTCTTCCGCGCCGCGCTCACGGACCTGCGCGCGCGGCTCGATCCGCGCCTCGGCCTTTCGTTCACGGCGCTCGCGTCGTGGTGCGCGGGCGACCGCTGGCTGGAGAGCCTGCCCGTGGACGAAGCAGTGCCGATGCTCTTTCAGATGGGCGCCGACGCCGCCGCGATCCGCGCGCGCGCCGCTACGGGCGGCCTCGCACCAGAGTGCCGCGATGCAATCGGGCTCTCGATGGAGGAAGCGGGCGTTCCGCGGGCGGGGCGCCGGGCGTATCTCTTTTCGAGAGAGCCGTGGACCGAATCGCGCTTCGAGGCCGCGCTGAGGACGGTCGATCGATGACACCGCGCATGCGTCTCCCCGGCGCCCTCGGAGCGCTGCTTGCGCTGCTCGGGCCTTCGCCCTCCGCGCCCGCCTGCGCTTCCTACGCGCCGACGCTCTTCGTCTCGCCGTACGCACCGGACACGCCGCTCGACCGCTTCGCCGCCGGCGAGCTGGGCGTCCTCCAGCCGACGTGGGTCCGTGCGTACCTCGTCGCGTCGTACCGGGCCCTCGCGGGCAGCCCGCTCGGCCCCGGAGAGCGGGCTGCTGCGCTCGCCTACTGGAAGGGACGGGAGACGGGGTCGCCCGGTGGCGATGCGTGGATGGCGGCGCGCGAGGCGGCGACGGGAGCAAAAGGGCCGGGGGTCGCCGCGGACCGCTGGGCCGGCTACTCCACTTATGTGAACTGCGGGGACGATGCCTTCGGACGCGCTGCGAAGACGCTCCAGGGTTACGTCGGCCGGTATGGCAAGGACTCTCCCGAGACGCGGGGCTGGCTGGCCGCGCAGGAAGCCGTGTTCCAGAACTGCTCCGACGAGAAGCCGTCTTTTCCGGAATACCTCCCCGCCTCCGCTCCGGCGCCGCTCCGCGCCGACCGCGCCTACCAGCTCGCGTCGGCGAGCTTTTACACAGGGCGTCTCGAAGAAGCGCAGCGGGGTTTCGAGGAAATCGCGAACGACCCATCCTCGCCCTGGCGCGAGATCGCTCCCTATCTCGCCGCTCGGGCAGTTCTGCGTCGGGCGACGCTCGGCTCAGGCGAGAAGACAGACACCCTCCGGCTTCTCGCCGAGGCGCGCGCGCGGTTCATCGCCGTTCGCGACGGAGCGAAGACACCGGAGCTCCGGCGCTGGTCGGAGGACCTCCTCCGGTTCGTCGAGCTGCGTCTCGACCCGGACTCGCACGTCGCCTCCGCCGCCGCGCGAGTCCTGAAACCGCAGACCAAGGCCGAGTTCGCGGTCTCCTTCGTCCACTACCGCGACCTCCTGGCCCAGGTGCTCGGCCTGGGGCCCGGCGACCCCCGGGGAGAGCGCTACGTGCCCGACCCGAGGGACGACCTGACGAGCTGGATCGTGGCGTTCCAGACGAACGGCCCGTCCGGGCTCGACCGGGCCCTCGAGGGCTGGACACGGGCGCGTACGAACCCGTGGCTCGCGGCGGTCGTCGCGAGAATCGCGCCGGACCATCCGCGTTACGCCGAGATTGCGGAGGCCGTCCGCAGACTCCCTGAGAACGCGCCCGGGCGCGTCCACTTTGCGTACCATCTCGCGGACCTCGAGACGAAGGCCGGACGGCACGCTGAGGCACGGAAGATCGTCGCGGAGACTTTCCCTCAGGCGCAGGCCGCCGGGACGTCGGCAACGAACCTCTTCCTCGATCTCAGGCTCAGGAACGCGACGACGTTCGAGGAGCTCACTTCGGCAGCACCGCGGCGCGCGGTCTACGTCTACGGGGACATTGAAGGGAAGGAGGATCTCTTCGACGAAGCGGGCCAGGCGGTCCTGAACCGCCACTTCCCGCTCGACCTTCTCGTGCGGTTCGCGGCGGAGTCCTCGCTCGAGCCGGTCGCCCGGGAGAACGTGCGCAAGGTCGTCCTTACGCGCGCGATCCTCCTTGGCCGACTGGACGTCGCGCAGCGCACGGCGGCGCTCGTGAAAGGCGCGCCTAGCCTCGGCGGGCCGGAGTGGCGCGTCGACGCGGCCCTCGGCGTCCTCCTCAAGGACTCCGGGATGCGCCCGTACGTCACGCTCGACGCCGATTTCTCGATCGCGTGGTGGTGTTCGATGTCGGTTCAGAAGCCCCCGGTGCCCCCGCCTCCGGCGCCCCCGCCCTCCTTCCTCACGCCGGCCGAGCTGGAAAGTGCCGCGAAGGAGTTCGATGCGCTCGGGAAAGAGGGTGCGGCCGCAACATGGTTCTGCCGCGAAGCTCTCGCGTTCGCGAAACGCCGCCCCGACGACCCGCGCGCCCCGGCGTTTCTCGCCCGCGCGGTGCGCGCGACCCGCGAGGGCTGCGCGGACGCGGAAACGAAGGCCCTCTCCAAAGCCGCGTTCCAGCACCTTCACGCGCGCTACCCTCGGTCCGCGTGGGCGAAGCGCACGAAGTACTGGTTCGAGGGCCGAGGTTGGTATCCGCCGTCATAATCGAGGCCGTGCTTCAGCGGTTTCTCGGTGTCGTCGTGTTTCTGGCGATCTCCATCTGGCGGGCGACACTGCGGCTGTCGATCGTCGGCGAGGAGCACCGGCAGGCGAGCCGCGCGAAGGGCAAGAAGCCCCTCCACGCGATCTGGCATCAGCGCATGGTGGGCGGAATCCTCGCGCACCGCGGCGAGGGCTACGTCACGATGGCTTCGAAAAGCGAGGACGGGGAGATCATCGCGACCTTCCTGAAACACTGGGGCTTCGTCGCCGCGCGCGGTTCCTCGTCGAGGGGCGGCGACGTCGCGACGCTCGAGTTCCTCGACGCGCTGGAGCACGCCCCGGGGGGCGCCTTGACGCCGGACGGGCCCCGCGGCCCGGCGCGGCGCTGCAAACGCGGGATCCTCACGCTCGCCGAGCAGGGGGACACGCTCGTCCTGCCGTCGTCCTCGTCGTCGAGCCACCCCAGGTTCCTGAACTCCTGGGACCGGTTCCTTCTCCCGCTGCCGTTCTCGCGCTGCGTCGTCGTGTTCGCTCCCGCGCTCGAGCGCAGCCCCGCCGAGAGCGAGGACGCGTTTCTCGCGCGCGCCGACGCGGCGATCGACGCCGTGACCTCCGAGGCGGATCACCTGTGCGGCGTGTCGGATGCCCCGCGGGAAAGGGTGAGGGGGACGTGACTCTGCCG
>JAMQPJ010000043.1 GCA_023717585.1 Thermoanaerobaculia bacterium | reverse complement strand
GTTGCCCTCGCCGCGCTCGTCGAACGGCGAGCCGAGGTCCCCGGTCCCGGTGGGCGCCATTTCGACGTAGGCCGCCGGCTCCAGCGTGAGCGCGCGCGCCAGGAGGCCGCCGTCGCGAACGAAGCCCGCGCCGCATCCGATCGGCACGGCCATCCACTTGTGAGGGTCGACCGCGAACGAATCGACCTTCGAGAGGTCCCCGTAGAGCGGCGCGACGCGCGGGTCGAGGACGCCGAAGCCGCCGTAGGCGCCGTCCACGTGCAGCCACGCGCCGCGCGCGTGCGCGATCTCGCGCATCGCGTCGATCGGGTCGACGAGGCCGGTGTTCACGTCGCCCCCGGACGCGACGACGGCGACGGGCGTTCGCCCGGCCGCGATGTCCGCGGCGAGAGCGCGCTCGAGCGCGCGAAGATCGGGTTTCCGGTCCGCGTCGATCGCGACGAGGCGCAGGGCCCGCCGCCCGAGACCGAGGACGCCGCAGGCCCGGTGGACGACGTGATGCACCTCGGTCGAGGCGTAGACGCGCGGCAGGGCGAGCCTTCCGAGGCCGTCCAGGCCGGGGTCGAACCCGCGCGTCTCGCCCGCGTGCTGCCGGGCGGCGGCGAGCGCGAGGAGGTTCGCGGTCGCGCCCCCGCTCGTGAACGCGCCCTCGAAACGATCCGGCAGTCCGACGAGGCGTCCCAGCCAGCGGAGCGCCAGGACCTCGAGGAAGTTGCCGGGGCTTGCCCACCAGCGCTGCGCGTTCGCGAGGGCGCCCGCGAGCTGGGCCACGACCGGCACGGTCGTCGGCATCGTCGTGACCCATCCCGAGAATCCGGGCGCGCCGATCCGGAGTCCGTTCGCGACGACGACCGATCGCAGCGTCTCGAGGACGGCCTCGCGGCCGGCTCCCGTCTCCGGCAGCGGCTCTTCGAGCGCGGCCCTCCAGAGCGTCCGGCGCGCAGCGGGATCGGGGCCCTCGAAGCGCGTGAACGCTTCGTGGGCGGGCAGCAGCGCCGCCAGAGAATCACCAAGAGCATCCGTTGCCGCAGCGTCCGGGCGCATCGGTCCACCTCCTTGGGGGCGCTATTATGGGGATTGCTTCATGGCTTCCTTCACGCGTTTTCCCGGCCTGCCCCTTCTCAAGGCGTTCGACGGCGCCCTCAAGGAAGGTCTCCTCCTCGACGAGGCTCTCGGCGGCATCCTGACGGCGGCCCTCCATTTTTTCGACGCGCCGGTCGTCGCCCTGCTTCCGGGCGCCGGAGTTCCGCCCATGACCCGCTCGGGCCGGTCCAGCGTGGCCGCCGCCGCCGAGGCCCGGCTCAACCAGCACCTCTCCGAGGTTCTCGCGCAGGGGCGTCAGAAAAAGGTCAGCGAGGGCGGGCTGTCTTTCTTCGGAGCGCCCGTGAAGGTGAAGGACCAGGTGCAGGCCGTTCTCGGCGTCGTCATGGAGACGATGGCCGCCGGCGAGGCCGAAGCCGAGGAAGGGATCCGCCTCTTCGCGCGCTCGGTGGGCCACGTTCTCGAGCGCGAGCGCACGCTCGGGACGCTCATGAAACGGCGCGAGGAGGCCGTCGCGCTCTTCGAGCTCGCCTCCGGAGCGTTCCTTTCCCTGAATCCCGACGAAGTCATCCGCCTCACGGTCGCCTCCCTGTCGCGCGAGCTCGAGTTCGACCGCGTGACGGCCTATCGATTCCACCCGGAGTCGCGCGAGGTCACGGAAATCCTCAACCAGGGTGGATCGACGAGCGGCGAGCGTTCGCTGTCGGGCCGCCGCCCTCTCGACGCGGACGGGCTGCTCGGCCGCGCCCTCTCGGCGCACGGCCCCGCCTTCGAGGACGAGCCCGGGTCGAACCCCCCGCGCCGCCGCCGCATGTGCCTGCCTCTCCACGCCGGCGACCTCGTGTTCGGCTTCCTCACGATGTCGCGGCGCGGCGGATTCGCCCTCACGCCGCAGGAGCTTCGGCTCGCGCAGGAGCTCGCGAAGCTCGCGGCGGGCGCCCTCGACAAGGCGCGGCTCCTCGACGCCGAGCGCCGGCACAGCGAGCGCAACGCGTTCGTGGGCCGCCTCCACACGGCCCTGTCGGGTCAGACGGACGTCGCGGCGATCGCGGCGCGCACCGTCGACGAGCTGGGCCCGCAGTTCGACTTCGACGTCTGCGTCCTCAGGCTCCTCCCCGCGGGCGAGCTGCCGGGCGCGCAGGTCGCCTTCGTGAAGGGCGGCGGAAACTCCGCGGCGGTGGAGATCTCGGACACGCTCGTCGGCCACCTCGCGACGGAGACCTCCCACCTCCTGCTCCCCGACGTCGGAAAGGACCCGCACGGCGCCGCACTCCTGCCGTCGGGCGCGGCCATCACGAAGCTCACGCCGCCTCTGGGCCTTCTCGCGGTACCGCTCGTGTACCGCGGCGCCCCCGCGGGCGTTCTCTGCGCGGTCACGGGCGCGCGCGCGCACGCCCTCTCCTCGGAGGACCTCCGCTCCTTCGAGGCGCTCGGCGTCGAGGTCTCCCTCGCCATCACCTCCGCCCGCCTCCTTCAGCAGGAGCGCGAGTCGTATCGCTTCCTCGACCGGCTCCGCGAGGTCGGCCGCTCACTCGCCACGACCTTCGACGTCGACCGCATCAAGCAGACGCTGTGCGAACAGGCCGTCACGCTCCTCAAAGCGGACGCGGCGCAGTTCTGGGACGCCGACCCCGCCTCGAAGTCCGCGAAAATCTCGACGCGGTGGGGCGCCGACGTCGGTGACGAGGTGGGACGCGCGGTCGCCTTCGAGCAAACGGGCCATCCCATCGTCCGCACGTTCCTCGACAAGACGCTCTCGGTCGCAGGCCCCGGCGAGGGCGCGACGTTCTTCCCCGGCAATCCCGGCGGCGCCGGCGCGCCGCTCATCCGCGCGGCCGCCGTGCCGCTCACGTACCACGACGAGCTCATCGGCGTCCTCTCGGTCGGCGCGCGCCGGGGAAGCGAGGACTGGCCGGTGGACCTCAAGGAACGGCTGGATCTCCTTGCCGACGCCGCCGCCGTCGCGCTCCACAACGCCCGCCTCATGAAGCTCATCGAGCAGCAGACCGAACGAGACAGCCAGTCGGGTCTCTACAACCGGTCTTCGCTCGGCAAGCGGCTCGAGTCCGAGCTGCGCCGGGCCGAGCGCAACGGCCAGTCGATCGCGGTCGCGCACCTGCGCATGGACGGACTGAAGGAGGCCATCGCGAAGCTGGGCGCGCACTCGGGCGATTCCCTCATGCCGAAGCTCGCCGCGAAGCTCGTGCGGTCGACGCGCGCGGTCAATTTCGTCGCGCGCGACGAGGACGACCGCTTCTACATCCTCATCTTCGAGGCGGGAAAGGTGCAGGCGCATCGCGCCCTCAACTCGGTCCAGAAGAACTTCCAGCAGGGAATGGACGAGCGGCTCGTCGCCGCCGGCGTCCGCCTCGGCCTCAGCGCGGGCGTGGCCTGCTACCCGGACGACGCCTTCGACACCGCGACGCTCGTCCTCCGCGCGAACGAAGCTCTCGAGCAGGCGATCCGCACGGGTCCGTCGTCCGTGGTCCTGTACCACCCGCCTACGGACGCCGACTCGGCGGCCGCCGGTTGAGCGCCGCCCCGGCGCCCCGGGGTCCCGGCTAGGGAAACGTCTCGACGGCAACGCCGGGCACGGCCGCCCGCGCGGCCGCCGCGATGTCCTCCAGCTCCTGCGCCGTCAGCGCGGTGACGTCCTTCTCCATCGTCTCGCGCGCGACCGTGTAGACCTGCACGAGCGAGAGCCGGCCTCCCGCGTCCACGACGCCCGCGAGCCGGCGCGCCCACGCCGCCACCTCGGCCGCGCCCGGCCCGGCGCCCTTCCATCTCAGGAACATCGACTGGACGACGACCGGGTGCCGCCGTGCGGCTTCAAGGAGATTCGCGAGGATGCGGTCGTACGGCACGGCCGTCCGGCAGATGCGACGGTAGAACTCCTCCGTGCCCGCGTCGAGCTTGATCCAGAACGAACCGCCCCGTTCGGCGAAGAGGTCGTGCGCCGCGCG
>JAMQPJ010000001.1 GCA_023717585.1 Thermoanaerobaculia bacterium | reverse complement strand
GGCGCGCGCACGGTCGAGCTCCGGCTTCCGCCGTTCACGCTCGTGGGCGCGACGACGCGGGCCGGGCTCCTCTCGCAGCCTTTCACCGCGCGCTTCGGCATCACGCACCGCCTCGACTTCTACGACGCCGATGCGCTCGCGACGATCGTGACGCGCTCGGCCGAGATCCTCTCCTGCCCCGTCGAGCCGGCGGGCGCGCGCGAGATCGCGCGTCGCAGCCGCGGCACGCCGCGCATCGCGAACCGGCTCCTGCGCCGCGTGCGCGACTACGCCGAGGTCGCCGGGGAGAGCGCGATCACCGAGCGCGCGGCAGAGGTCGCGCTCGACAAGCTCGAAGTGGACCAGCACGGCCTCGACGAGATCGACCGCCGCATCCTCACGCTCGTCATCGAGCGGTTTTCCGGCGGGCCCGTCGGCCTCTCGGCGCTCGCGCACTCGCTCGGCGAGGACAAGGGCACGCTCGAGGATCTGTACGAGCCGTTCCTCCTGCAGTCCGGCTTCCTGCAGCGGACGCCGAAGGGACGGGTGGCCTCCGCCCTCGCGTATCGCCACCTCGGGCTGAAGCCGATGGCGGGCCCGGGCACGCTCTTTGGCTGAGAGCGGCGGCCCGCGGCGGGGCCTCCTCGTCTACAACCCGATGGCAGGCAAGGCCCGGCGTGTCGACATCGCGGGCCTCGTCGCGCGAGCGGCAGCCCGCGGCCTCGACCTCCTCGTGCTCCCGACCGAGCGCCCGCGCCACGCCACGGAGCTCGTGGCCGCGAGGGCCGGACCGGCGCTCGACGTCGTCGCGGTCGTCGGCGGGGACGGCACCGTGGGCGAGGTCGCCGAGGCTCTCCTCCACGCCGACGTCCCGATCGCGATCCTCCCGACGGGCACGGCGAACGTCGTCGCGCGCGAGTACGGCGTGGGCCGCACGCTCGCCGAGGCGGAGCGCGCGCTGACGTCCCTCCGCACGCGGCCGATCACCGTGTGGCACGCCGCGGGACGCACGTGCCTCATCGGCGCGGGCGTGGGGTTCGACGCGCGCGTCATGAAGAACGTCGTCCCCTGGCTCAAGCGCGCCTTCGGGCGGACCGGCTACAGCTGGACCGCGACCCGAGAGTGGCTGAGATACGAGTTCCCGCCGATCGAGGTGACCGGCGTGGACGCCGAGGGCGAGCCCTTCGCCAGGGAGGCGACGTTCGTCCTCGCCGCGAACACGCGCCGGTACGGCGGCGACCCGATCCTGTCCCCTCACGCCGATCCGGCGGACGACCTCCTCGATCTCGTCCTCTTCGCGTCCCGCTCGCGCGGGACCCTCATGCGTTGGTACGGCCGCCTCTCCCGCGGAAAGGCCGCGCACCTCTCGATCGAGGGCTGCTCGCGGCTCGCCGTGCGGAGCTTTTCGGCGCGCTCCCTCGCGGGCTACGAGCTGGACGTGCAGGTCGACGGCGACGCCGTCACGACGACTCCGTTCGCGATGGGCCCGGCCGCGGGCCGGGTGAATATCGTCGTGCCCGAGTAGGCGCGGCTAAGATCCCTGAGAAGGAGGACCCATGCGACGTATCGCTCTCGTCCTCATCCTGCTCGGCGTCGTGGGATTTCTCGTCGCGTCCAGCCAGCGCAGCGGCTACGACAGCGTCGAGGGAGCCCTCAAGACGACGTTCTCGAAGTCGGAGCGCGGCAAGCGCGACATGGCCGGCACGGG
>JAMQPJ010000678.1 GCA_023717585.1 Thermoanaerobaculia bacterium | reverse complement strand
TGGCCGGAGCTCGACGGCCAGCGAGCGCACCGCGGCGTTCAACGCTCCCTTGCTCGCGCTGTACGTGGAGACTCCCGCCGTACCGCGGATGGCCTGGATGGACGAGAGGAAGAGGATCGAGCTGCCGGGCCCCGCGAAGACTCCCTTTTTCGAGAACCCCTTCGCGAGGGCGATCCCTGCAAAGTAATTGACGTCGAAGAGGCGCCGGGCTCCCTCGATGGAGAGGACTTTGAGAGGGATGACCTCGACGAGACCAGCCGAATGGACGAGCCCGCGAAGGAGCCCGAAACGCCCGGAGAGGCCGGCAACCCATTCGGGCACCGCCTCGAGGTCGCGCGACAGATCACGAACGGCCGGATGAAGCTGCGTCGGCGATGGCGCCGACGCTCTGGCCGTCTCGAGCCGTTCGAGGTCGCGACCCACCGCGATCACGGTGGCTCCGAGCTCGCTGAGAAGCGCTGCGATGCAGCGGCCGATTCCGGCGCTCGCGCCGGTCACCAGGAAGACGTCGCTGGACGCGAACCGGATCATCGGCCAGGAGTCGTCGGGCCGGATCCCTGCGGCTCGTTGACGGGCGGAGGCGGTGGGCCCAGAGGCAGATCGGGTTGCTGGTCGGGAACGATGAGTATCTCCGGCGCAACGATAGGGCCGACTGTCACGGCCACGGCTCCCCAGGACCAGCCCACGCCATAACCCGCCAGGATGAGCCGCTGCGGTCCAGCCGTCACCTTCTCACGCAGCTTGTCGGAGATGGCCGCGGGGATCGACGCCGAGCTCAGGTTGCCGAAGTTCTCCATTCCGATCACGAATTTGTTCATCGGCAGGGCACAGGAGCGCGCCAGTGTCTTGAGCATGAACGTGGACGCCTGGTGGAAGACGAAGGAATCGACGTCTTCGTTGGACCAGCCGGACTTCTCCTTGATCGCGCGGATGAGCGGCGGCACGCTGTTCAGCGTGAACGTGAGCACCTCCAGGCCGTTCATGTAGACATCCTCGTCGCTCCGGATGTTCCCATCCGGCCGGAGCGATCTGATCGCCGTTTCCGGCGAGTGCCTTCGCCGCGCACCACCGGCCGGCATGATGAGGTGAGGCGCGCCCACACCATTCGTGCCGAGGACGAAGTCCATTGGTGCCGCACCGGCGTCAGCCTCGAGCGCGGTCGCGGCGCCTCCGTCTCCGAAGAGGGGCGTCACGGAGCGATCCTGCGGAGCGGCGCTCCGCGACGAGGTGTCACCCACGAGGAGGAGCGCGCGCTTCATGCCGCCGCCGGCGAACAGGTGCGAGAGCACCCAGAGACCGTAGACGTAGCCCGAGCATCCCTGGTTCATGTCGAACGCAGCGCAATTCGTCGAGAGCCCGAGCCGGTGCTGGACGATGCAGGCGGTCGCGGGAAGCGCGTAGTCGGGCCCCTGCGTGACCACGACCAGGCCATCGACGGAGTCCCTCGCCCAGCCGAGATCCGACAAGAGGCGCTCGGCCGCTGGGACGCAAACGTCGGAGGCACACATCCCGGTCTTCGTGACGCGCCGAGTCCTGACGCCGGTATTCTTGAAGATGCGCCGGCCATCGTCCTCCCCGAAGGCCTTGATGTCGTCGTCCAGCGTGAGAGTCGAGCTCGGAACCGCGGTGACGATTCCCGCGATTCTCACCCCCTGGATACGCGACTCTGCCACTGACTAGGCTCTCCCGCCGAGCCGGATGATCGAACTCATTCTTCGATGTGTTTCCCGACGAGAGCGAGAAGATCCTCGACGGACTTGGCGTTCGTGAGCTTCTCGGCCTGGAGTGTCTGGCCGAACTGCCCGTTCACGACCGCGATGAAGCTGACCATGGCGAGAGAATCCCAGGCCGGAAACTCCTCGAGAATCTGATCGGAGCGTACCGTCCCCGCGGGCTCCTCGAGAATGTCGTCGATCAGGGCAAGGAATTCGCTCTTCTTCATTCCGAACTTTCGGCGCGGGGAGAATGGCCGATTCCAAGTCCGCCGTCAACGTCTGCTCGCGGGCCCCGGATCCCTTCGCCGGAAACGCATCTCGGGCGAAATCCGTGTGGTACCCCGGTCTCGCGCACGAGGGCCTGGTGAACTCGTGCGGACGCGTCACGCCTCCTGCCTCGCCTTCCGTGCGCCCGGCAGGTTCACGACATCCTTCACGACGTAGATCGGCCGATTCTTCGTCTCGTCGAAGATCTTGCCAACATAGAGACCCAGGATCCCGAGATTCGCGAAGAGAAGGCCGCCGAGAAAA
This sequence comes from Thermoanaerobaculia bacterium, assembly GCA_023717585.1. Classification (GTDB taxonomy): domain Bacteria; phylum Acidobacteriota; class Thermoanaerobaculia; order UBA5066; family UBA5066; genus Fen-183. The sequence continues at coordinate 7,841 of JAMQPJ010000678.1, read as the reverse complement.
TACAAGGAGACGATGACGCTCGTCCAACCCTCCACGGGCAGAGCCCACAGGAACTTGCGCATGGCGAGGTAGAGACCCAGAAGGAGGGCCATGAAAGAAACCCCGAAACCGAACTTGATGGAGAGGCGGAGAGGTTTGTCCGATTGCGAAACGATGCTCTGGATCGCGAAGGCGATCTGCCGTCCAAACGTATAGGTCGTCTCCCCGGCATAGCGCTCGGCGTGCTCCACGTCGATGGCGGTTGTCTCGAACCCCAGCCAACGGACGAAGAGCGGGTACGAGCGGTTCTTCTCGCGCAGCGTCCGAAGCTTCTGAACGACCGTCCGAGAGATCATCGAGAAGTTGGAAACCGTGCTGTCTGTCTTGAAGTCAACGAGATAGCCGAGAACCCAGCTGAACGCGCGGCTCAAAACCCTCTTCACGAAAGGGTCCTTGCGGTTCACGCGCCGAGTAAAGACCACGTCATAGCCTTCCCGGGCCTTCTGGTAGAGAGTCGGGATGGCCTCGGGCAAATGCTGAAGGTCGCAATCCATCACGACGACCCAGTCCCCCTCCGCGTGGTCGAGGCCGGCCGCCAGTGCGGAGTGCTGTCCGAAGTTCCGGGAAAGGTCGATCCCCTTCACCCGGGGGTCCCGCGCCGCGAGCTCTTCGATCACGTTCCAGGATCCGTCGGGGCTGGCATCGTTGACGAAGAGGAGCTCGAAGTCCTTCGAAATCGGCTCCACGGCGAGGATGATCCTGCGGTGTAACTCTGTCAGGCAGCCGCGGCAGCCGTAGACCGGCACGACGATCGAGATGTGGGTCACGACGGGCATTATGCGGCCACGGGTGGTCCGACTCTCGAAGCGCGATGCCATAATTCGGCACCCGGATGCTTCGAAAAGTCGCCGCCGCGATCGTGTCACGGCCCTTTTTCTACAGCCTCGTGCAGATCCTGTCGGGCGGCCGCCTCGTGATCCAGCGCGTGCGGGAAGCCATCGGCAACGTGTCTTCCGGGCGCGTTCTGGACGTCGGAAGCTCCGGCGGCGGCGTCGCATACGCGCTCGGGCTGGACCCCGCGAGCCTCGTCTGCCTGGACAACGACTTCGTTCCTCTCGTGGAGCGGCGCCGGCGGCATGCCCCGGGTTTCGCGGTTCAGGGAGACGCCTCCCGTCTTCCCTTCGTCGACGGAGCCTTCGACGTCACGCTCTGCACGGCGGTGTCCCACCACCTCGACGACTCGCAGCTCTCCGCAGCTCTCCTGGAGATCAGCCGCGTCACGTCGGGAACGTTCGTCTTTTTCGACGCCACCCGAAACGACACCCGCTGGCTTTCGAGGATCTTGTGGCACTTCGACCGCGGACGTCATCCTCGAACCGAGCACGACCTGCATGGGGCACTCGAGCGTTCCTTCGACACGAGGAAGGCCTCTTCGTTCTCCGTTCTTCACCGGTACTTCGTGCATGTCGGGAGGCCGCGCCGACCCGAACTGAACGTGGGTCGGTGAAAGCGGCTTTCGAAGACCGGCGTCGAAGCCGGCCAGGACTCAACCAATGCGACGGGCGGTCAGGAGAACGGTGGATCCAAACGGGACGCGCCTTCCTCGCAGGACTCGCGCGAATTCGAAGTCGAGAGCCGTATCCATCAGCCGTCCGAGAAGTCCCTTCCCGGTAGCATGCTCGGCCGCAGCTCCCGCAACGCGCGCAAGCGAACGCCTTCCGAGGAGGGTCGGAAGGGTCCGAAGGCAGAAGATCGGGAGCGGCAACGGCGCAAAGAGGTAGGTTGCCGCCTCGACCTCAAAGCCCGCGGCCTCGACCACCCGGGCAAGCGAGGCCTGGGAATAGCGCCGATGGTGACCGGCCACCTCGTCATCGAATGACCAGAGAAACCGGAATGCCGGCGCCGTCAGGTAGAGCCGCGCGTTCGTCTTCAGGAGCACGTACAGCCTCTCGAGGAATTCCCGGTCGGCGGGAACGTGCTCGATGACGTCGAAGAGACCAGCTCCGGAGAGAGTTCCGGGCCGGAAACCGGCGTCCTCAAGGGACGAACACACGACGGTGTTCAGGCCGCGCTCGCGCGCCGCGCGCGCTCCGTCCGCACCGGGCTCGACCAGCACGACTTCGAATCCGGCCCGTTGAATCTCGAGTGCGACGAAACCGTTTCCGCCGCCGATGTCGAAAACAGGACCTGAGGGCGGTCTCCTCCGGACCGCTTCCACGATGCACCGGTTCCTGTGTCGGAACCAGAAGGACTCGGTTTCGACCTCTCGGCACCAGGCGTTTCCGGCCTGAGGGTAGGAAACCGTCGTCGATTCCCGTTGGCGCCAGAAGCCGTCCTCTACGCGGACGAGATTCGTCGCGAGAGTCGTCGGGTCGATCACGGGCGGGAGGCCGAATCGGCCGAAGGCTTCACGACCTTTGCTCCTCCCGCCACCGCGCCGGACACGAGGACGAACACGGCCGCAACGAGCGCGAAGAACAGCCACTGAAGCCCCCAGATTGCCGCGAGCATCAACGCCTTCTCCGCGCCGAGTCCGAATCGTCCCAGGACGACCACGAACAGCGATTCGCGGAATCCGATGCTTCCGATCGTCACCGGAAGCGCGGAGAGAATGAACACGATGGGCGCCCCGATGAGGATCGCGCGCGGCGTGGCGGGGTCGTGCCACGAGCTCGCGAGGTACAGCAGCTCCCCGAACGCGAAGGCCAGGCAGACGAAGGCCCACATCGCGATGCGGAGTCTTCCGAACGCGGTGACCGACCGGAGCGAGCCGGCGGTTTCCTCTGCGATCCGAGCGACCGCGGGAAGCGCCCGCGTGGTCAGGCGGGCAACGAAATGCACGGCGTGGTGCGCAAAGACGAGGCAGACCGAGAAGGTGGCAAGCGCGCCCACCGCGATAGGCAGCATGGAATCAGACACGTCACGTCCGTTCAAGGCCAACCCGACGACAGGCACGGAGGAGAGGCAGATGAAACCGATCATCCGGTCCAGAGCGATGGAGGCCACGGCGACTCCCGGCTGAGACACCCGTTGTCCCATGCGCACGGCGCGCACCACATCTCCCCCCACCGTGCCGGGCAGGATGGAGCCGTAGGCAATTCCGGCGAGAAAATCCGAGGCAACAGCCCCCGCGGGCACCCTCACCCCGAGCTCCCGGAGAGCTTGTCTCCACCGGAAGACCAACGAGATCACCTGGGAAGTGACGAAGATTGCCGCGGCGACTCCGAAGCGCCGCCCCATGTCGCGTATCCCCGCGCCCGCCGTCGCAAGGTCGATCTTCCGGAGGACGAAGAGGATGCAGGCAACCGTGGCGGCGAGCTTCAGGGCTCTCCAGAGCGGCCGGCGCCAACGCCTCCAACCGGCCTGATCCCGCATGTTCAGAAGCGTACCAGAAGGCGGACGCCCCGCCGCCCTTCTTCCCCAAGGCGGATCCTGCCTAGACGACGAACGGCGACTCCGCCAACAGACTCACGTCGATCGCTGAACTATCCTACGGCATGCCGTCTCCCGTCCCCATCCGCATCCCGTTCAACAAGCCCCCGCAGTTCGAGGGCGTCTCGAAGCTCCTCGTGCGCGCCGTGGAGGGGGGACACACGGCCGGGGGCGGGCCGTTCATGAAACGCTGCGAGTGGCTCCTCTCGGGAATGCTGGGGGCGCCGCTCCTCCTGACGTCGAGCTGCACGCATGCGTTGGAGATGGCCGCGATCCTCGCAGGGACCGAACCAGGAGATGAGGTCATCGTCCCGAGCTTCACATTCGTCTCGACCGCAAACGCCTTTGCCCTGCGGGGCGCCCGCCTGAAGTTCGTCGACTGCGACGCGTTCGGCAACATCTCTCTCGAGCATCTCGAAACGCTGGTGACCGGGAGAACGAAGACCGTGGTACCCGTGCACTATGGGGGCAACTCGTGCGACATGGAGCGCCTTCTTTCGATCTGCGCACGGGTGGGCGCGGCGGTGGTGGAGGATGCCGCCCAGGCGTTGCGCGCGCAATACAAGGGCCAGCCCCTCGGAACGCTTGGGAACGTCGGCTGCATGAGCTTTCACGAGACAAAAAACGTCTGTGCGGGAGAAGGGGGCGGCCTCCTCGTGAAGGACACGGACGCGGCGATCCGCGCCCAGCACCTGCGCGACAAGGGAACCAATCGTCGCGAGTTCTCGCTCGGGATGACCGAGAAATACACGTGGATCGACGTTGGCTCGAGCTGGTCGCTCTCGGACATCAACGCCGCGTACCTGGAGGCCCAGCTTCAGATCATCGGCCCGATCATGGAGAGGCGTGAGGAGCTTTGGCGGCGGTATGCCGCTGCGCTACCCGGCTCTCTCGCCGATCTGGGCGTGACGGCGCTCGGGATTCCTCCGGACGTGACGCCGAACTACCACCTCTTCGGGCTCGTATTCCCCGGCCTCTCGGAGCGCCAGCGCTTCATCGAGCACATGGCGGCTCGAGGAATCCTCACGCCCTTCCACTACGTCGCGCTTCACGGCTCTCCCTTTGGGCGGCAGTTCGTGGAAGAGGGCGAGCGCTTTCCGGGAACGGATCGCCTCTCGGATGGACTTGTTCGGCTCCCGCTGTTCTACAACTTGTCGGACACCGACCAGGACTGTGTCATCGGCGCCGCGCTGGAGTTTGCTCGGACCGCGGCCGCGTGACCGCCGGCATCTCCGTGGCCCTTGCCGTTCTTTCCGCGCGGGCAAGGGCGCCGGCCGCCCGTCACTCCGGCCTTGCCGGCGGCGCCGTGCGGGCGTTGTGCTTCTTGCGGTGGATCGCCTTGCTGTCGCGGTTCGCCTCGCTCTGCAGGCGCGCGCGCTCCTTCTTCGTGACCACGCCGTCGGCTTTCGCGCGGGCCTCGTCGGCGTTCAGCTTCGCCTCGCGCGCCTCGAGGTTCGCAGCCTCGGCAGGCGTGAGCTGGCCGGACTTGATCCCCTGGGAGATGCGCTGCTGCTGGCGAGCCTCGCGCTTGTCGAGGTTCGGCGTCTCGTTGCTCTGGGCAAGCGCGACGCCCGAGGTGAAGAGCGCGATGAGGGAGAGAGAGGAGATCCTGCGCGTGTTCATGTGCTTTCGCCTCCTTCAGCGCGTTCGACGGGGAGGCCGGAGCGGAGGTTGACCTGTCTTCCGTGACGCGGCGCACGGATTCGTCGGAAACCGAATCGACGCGGTCACTTCCCTCCTGAAGGCGCCCTGGCCTCGGGGCCGTTCGGAGCCGCAAGAAACAGGACGCCCTCGGACACGTGCCGGGTCGGAGGCGTGGCGCCGCCGCCGATCCGCCGCACCGGAACGTACCGCCTGGAGACCTCGAGGAAGAACCGGTCGAGAAGCCCCCCTCCGAAAACCGCGCTGCCGAACTCCGGAAACGCGCGGTTGGTGACGAGCAGCGCGTCCGGCGGCCGCTCGCGAAGTCGCCGGATCATCAGGTCCTCCGCCGCGGCGTCCTGGATTTCGGGGAGGAAGAGCTCGTCGACGAAGGGGTTCTTTCGGCCGGTCGCGAAGAGAAGGAAACCCGGCTCGGGGAAAATGCCGACCGTCCCGCCCTCGGGCACCGTCTCCTGGATGACACGCGCCGCCTCCGTGACGAAGCGCGCCTCGGAGGGAAGAAGAAAGAGCGAGACGCCCGGAAGTTTCACGAAGGTCATGGACGCGAGGCCGATCCCCTCGACCCGCGCTCCGATCTGGGCGACGCAGAGGCCGAGAACGAGGGCCGTGAATGCAGGCCGCGCCGAAACACGACGCGCCAGCCACGCGAGGGCGACGACGAGCGCGAGAGGAGCCGAGAAGGCTCCGTAGACGGGATTCCGGAGGAAGAAGGGCTGGCGGAGGAGCGCCGGGAGCATGACGATGGCGACTCCGAAAGACGCGACGCAAAGAGATGGGTCTCCCCGCCTCGACTCGATCGCCGTCCTCACGAGCGCGACGATCGCCACGCAGCCCGCGAGGGGCAGAAGTGAGTGCAGCCAGCCGTTGCCGGACGAGAAGAAGGTGAGTCCGCCCGCCAGGAAGAGAAGCGGAGTCAGAAACCGGCCCAGTGCCGGGCCGGCGGCTGAAAGGAAGAGCACGAGCGCGACGGCGAGCGCCGAGGGAACGAGAACCTCGAGGAACCCGCCGCCCACGAAAGCCCGCGCGCTCATCCCGCCGAAGAGCACCGCCTCGTACACGCGTCGCCACGATTCGTGAACGTCGAGCGCGATCAGGAATCCCTGGCGCCTCATGAGGTCGGTGCCGAAGGCCATCACCGGAACGCCGAACGCGATCCCGGCCTCCCCCACCGCCAGGAAACCCGCCAGGACGGCCTCCTTGCGCGAGCGCCTCAGTCCGAGGACGAGAAGGGGACCGGCGAGCGCGACCGGCAGAAACTCGAGCTTTGTCCCCGCCGCGAGGCCCGCGACGGCTCCGGCGACCAGCGACGCGCGCAGCGACTCGGAAGCCAGAGCGAGCTCGAGCGCCCACCACACACCGACCGTCCCCATCAGGGCCGCCACACTGTACGGGAATGGCCACGAGCCTCCGATACCGAACGCGCAGGCGGCGATCGCGAAAGAGCAGATGGCGGATGCCGGCGCGTCCTCCGCGATGAGCCGCCGCGCGAGGCGGCGGAGCGCCTCCACTCCCAGGAGGGCTAGAAGCGTGCGCCAGGCGACGAGAACGCCGAGGCTCCGCCCGAATCTGCCGAGAAGAACGCCGTCGAGCAGCGGAGCAAGCGGTCCATACATGTACCCGATGTCGCGATAGAGCAGCTCGCCCTCGGCGAGCCGAAGAGCCGTGTTCATCTCCCGCCCCGAGTCCTCGAACGGCAGAACCCATCGCTGGAAGGTCGCGGCGAAGAGGACCGCGAAAACGAGGTGCGGCAGGAGCGTCCAGAAGAGACGCGCCCGGTCGGCCGTTCTCGAGCTCTCCGACATCAGTTGAGCCGAGGGTAGCGCAACACCCGGAAAGAAAAAGGCCCGGCGTTTCCGCCGGGCCCGAAAAAAACTGGAGAAAGCTGGGGGAGGGGTGCGGGGAGGCCCGGTTTCCAGCCGCTCCGCGGCTGGGGCCTCCCCGATCTCTTCAGTACATACCGCCCATGCCGCCGCCGCCGCCCATGCCGCCCGCGGGAGCCTTGTCCTTCTCCTTGATCTCGGAGACGAGGGCTTCCGTCGTGAGCATGAGGCCGGCGATGGACGCCGCGTTCTGGAGCGCGGATTTCGTGACCTTGGCCGGGTCGACGATGCCCGCCTTGAACATGTCCTCGGTCTTCTCGGTCTGAGCGTTGAAGCCGAAGTTGCCGCCCCTGTCCTTCAGGTCCCTCACGATCACCGAGCCCTCGAGCCCTGCGTTCGCGATGATCTGACGGGTCGGCTCCTCCAGCGCGCGCTTGACGATGTTGATGCCGACCTGCACGTCGCCGGATTCCTTGATCTTCTCGACGGCCTCCATGGCGCGCAGCAGCGCCACGCCGCCGCCGGGCACGATGCCGTCCTCGACGGCCGCCTTCGTGGCGTGCATGGCGTCCTCGACGCGGGCCTTCTTCTCCTTCATCTCGGTCTCGGTCGCCGCGCCGACCTTGATGATGGCGACGCCGCCGACGAGCTTGGCGAGCCGCTCCTGGAGCTTCTCGCGGTCGTAGTCGGAAGTCGTCTCTTCGATCTGGGCGCGAATCTGCTTCACGCGGCCGGTGATGGCCTCGCGGCGCTTCTTGTCGCCCGTGTCGACCACGATCGTGGTGTTGTCCTTGTCGACGGTGACCTTCTTCGCGTCGCCGAGGTCTTCCCACTTGACGCTCTCGAGCTTGATGCCGAGGTCCTCGGAGATCATCTTGCCGCCCGTCAGGATGGCGATGTCCTCGAGCATGGCCTTGCGGCGGTCGCCGAAGCCGGGCGCCTTGACGG
>JAMQPJ010000669.1 GCA_023717585.1 Thermoanaerobaculia bacterium | reverse complement strand
CGCCGTGGAGCCGGTTGAGCGCGGGATCGGTGAGATCGACGACGCGGGCGATGGAACGGTACATCGGTCCTCCAGCCTCCTCCGCGATCCTAACGCGCCCGGGCCGGGCTTCCGCCGGGGGGCCTGCTATATTCCCACGGCTTCTGCGGCCCGCCGGCGGCTACGCGGTGTCCGGTCGAGGCCCCGCGCGGAGGTCACCGAAAGAGATGCTCGAAGCACAGGGACTCTCAAAGTCGTTCTACGGGACGCCCGCCGTCACGAACGTGAGCTTCCGTGTCGAAAGCGGCGAGATCCTGGGATTTCTCGGCCCGAACGGGGCCGGAAAGACCACGACGATGCGCATGATCGCGGGCTTCCTGACGCCGACGGCCGGCAAGGTCACGCTCGCGGACGTGGACGTCGCGGAGAACCCGATCCTGGCCAAGCGCTCGCTGGGCTACCTGCCCGAGACGCTCGCCCTCTACCCCGAGATGCGGGTCCGGGAGTACGTGGCTTTCCGGGCCGCGCTCTGCGGCGTGCCGGGCCGCGACGTCAAGGCGCGCGTCGACGAGGCGCTCGGGAAGTGCTTCGTCGACGACGTCGCATCCAAGCCCATCGGCAACCTCTCGAAGGGGTACAGGCAGCGCGTCGGCCTCGCAGGGGCTCTCGTCCACAAGCCGAAGGTCCTCGTCCTCGACGAGCCGACAATCGGCCTCGACCCGCGGCAGATCGTGAAGGTCCGCGCGCTCATCCGCGACCTCCGGAAGGACCACACGATCCTTCTCTCCACTCACATTCTTCCCGAGGTCGAGCTCGTGTGCGACCGCATCCTCATCATCGACAAGGGACGGATCGTCGCGTCCGGGACCCCCGAAACCCTCCGCCACCAGATGTCGCAGACTCCCAGCGTCACGGTCGCGCTGAAGGGCGAGGTCCCCGAGGCGGACGGCGTCCTCCGCCAGCTCCCCGGCGTCTCGGGAGCGTCGCGCATCGGCGCCGGAGGCGAGACCCGCGTCACGCTGGACGGCGAGTCGGGCACGGACCTCCGGGAGGCGGTCTTCAAGGAGTCGGTCCTGCGCGGGTGGACTCTTCTCGAGCTCACGCCGCGCGAGGCCTCGCTCGAGGACGTCTTCGTGCGCCTCGTCTCGCGTGACGCGGCCGTCGAGGTCGACACGATGCCCGGTGCCGTCGACCCGGACGCGTCGACGCCGGCCGGGGGCACGGAGGCGCGCCCGTGAGAGGGTTCCTCGCGATCCTCAAGAGGGAGTTCTTCTCCTACTTCGTCTCGCCTCTCGGGTATCTCGTGCTCACGTCGTTCCTGCTCGTGAGCGGATGGGTGTTCATGGTGCTCGTCGGTGCGCTCAATTCGCCCGAGACGCCGCGGATGGCCCTCATGTCGACGTTCTTCACGAACCTGTTCCAGTGGATCTTCCTGATGCTCGTCTCGGCCATCATCGCGATGCGCCTCCTGACGGAGGAACGCAAGTCGGGTTCCATCGAGACGCTCCTGACGGCGCCCGTGTCCGAGGCGACCGTCGTCGCCGCCAAGTTCGCGGGGGCCTGGTGCTTCTTCCTTTTCCTGTTCGTGCCGACCGCGCTCTACCCGCTTCTGCTCTCCCGCTTCGGAGGGCTCGATCTCGGTCCGGTTCTCGCGGGGTACCTCGGGATCGCGCTCATCGGCGCGCTCTTCATCTCCGCGGGCACGTTCGCCTCGGCGCTCACGAAGAACCAGATCGTCGCCGCCATTCTCGCGTTCGTCCTCATCCTCGGCAGCTTCATCATCGGGGTCGCGCGGGACTTCCTGCCCTTCCCCGAGATGCGCGACGCCCTGTCGTATCTGAACATCCTCGAGCACATGGACGACTTCGCCCGGGGCATCGTCGACACGAGGCGCATTCTCTATGTCGCCTCGACCGTCGTTTTCTTCCTTTTCCTTTCCACGCGCGCCCTCGAGGCGAACAAGGGACGCTGAGATGGACGCGAAAGAGACACCTTCCCGCTCCGACTATCGCGCGACCCTCGCGATCTCGATCGTTCTCGGCCTCGGCATCCTCGTGCTCGTGAACTACATCGGATCGAGGCGCTACGCGCGCTTCGACTGGACGACGACCGGCCGGTACTCACTTTCCGACAAGACCGTCAACGTCCTCCGGGACCTCAAGACGCCCGTGTCGGTGACCGTCTTCATGACGCCCGAGCGCACGCCCTTCTATTCCGAGGTCGACGAGCTTCTCAAGCGCTACAAGACGAAGTGCCCGATGCTCACCGTCGAGACGCTCGACCCGACGCGCAACCTCGCGCGCGCGAAGACGTTCGTCGAGGAGACGGGAGTGAGGAATTTCGCCGTCGTCTTCCGGGCCGGCGAGAAGAAGAAGATCGTCACCGAGGACCGCATCGTCGAGTACGACTACGTGCGCGCCCGAATGGGGGGTGAACCGTCGGTCAAGAACTTCCGCGGCGAGCAGGAATTCACGTCCGCGATCCTCGCCGTCACGCAGGGGAAGGCGCCCAGGGTCCTGTTCACGTCCGGTCACGGCGAGCGGGCATTCGGCGCCGCCCGGAGCCGTGAGGGGTTTTCCGAGGTGGCCGAGTCGCTCAAGGCCGACAACTGCTCCGTCGAGGAGTGGGCCTCGCTCGGAACGGCCGCCGTGCCCGAGGGCGCCGACCTCGTCGTGGTGGCCGGCCCCCGCTCTCCCTTCACCGAGGCCGAGCGCGACGTGCTGAAAAAGTACCTCGACAGCGGCGGCCGCGCGCTTCTGTTCCTCGACGTGGAGTTCCCGCCGGGAGCGGGCCGCGCGCTCTCCGACTTCGGGCTGGCGCCGCTTCTCTCGTCCATGGGCCTGACGCTCGACAGCGACGTCGTCGTGGACCCGAAGAACGCGCTTCCGATGATGGGGGCCGAGACGGTCTTCGCGAAGTCCTACCGGGCCCATCCCGTGACGAAGCTCCTCACGGGAATGCCCGTCGTATTCCCGCTCGCGCGCTCCGTGAGCGCCGCGAAGGCGCCGGTTCCGGGCTGGAAGGCGACGACGCTCGTCGAAACTTCGGCCGACGGCTGGGGCGAGACGAACCTCAAGGATCTCGAAAAATCGGGCCGGCCGGCGAAAGACGACAAGGACGTCCCGGGTCCGGTTTCCCTGGCGGCGGCCGTCGAGTCGGACGAGGCTCCCGGGGCGGCGACCGAGGGCGGCGGGAAGCCGGCCGAGGCCCCGAAGAAGAAGCGGGGCCGCGTCGTCGTGTTCGGAGACGCGGATTGGGCCTCGAACGCCGGTATCGCGAATGCCGCGAACCGGCTCCTCCTGACCTCGGCCGCGAACTGGGCGCTCGAGCGGGAATCGCTCGTGGCGATTCCTCCGAAAAGCGCGGATCGGGTCGCCGTGACGCTCACGCGGCGCGACATCGGCCAGGTCGCGTTCGTGGTCATGCTTCTCCTCCCGCTCGCGGCCATCGCCATGGGCATCGCGATCTGGGCCCGCCGGAGAAAGTGAACCCTCCATGCCCACCCGCAAACTCCTCGTCCTGAGCGGCGTCTTCCTCGCTCTTCTCGCGTTCGTCATCCTGTTCGAACGCAAGCAGCCGACGTCCGCCGAGCGCGCGAAATCCGCGAAGCGCCTCGTGGACGTGAACGCCGAGGACGTCGTCTCGGTCCTTCTCGAACGCCCCGGCCTTCCGAAAGTGGAGCTGCTGCGGCGCGAGAAGAACCGCTGGACGCTCAAGGGCGATCCGGAGGGACCCGCGGACGGGTTCCAGGCCGAGAACCTCGTGGGCGACCTCGGAAGGCTCGACGTCGTCGGCGAGGTGCGCACCGACGTCGACCCGAAGGAATTCGGGCTCGACGCGCCGAAGGCGAAGGCCACGCTCACGTTCAAGGACAAGTCCGTGAAGACGTTCCTGTTCGGGCAGGCGATTCCGGGAACGGACGCGACGGCCGCGGCGGAGGGGGCGCGTTTCGCTGCCGTCCGCGCGGCGCCGCTCGCGGCCTTGACGAAGCCGGTGGACGACTATCGCAGTCACTCCCTGTTCGAGACGCCGACGACCGAGATCACGCGCCTCACCATCACGAAGGGTCCGAGCACGGTCGTCGTCGCCCGTGGCGCGAGGCCGGACCGCGGGGCGGGTGGCTGGAAGATGGAGAAGCCGGTCCCGGATTTCGCCTCGGATGCGTTCGTCGAGCGTCTGCTGAGCGATCTCGCGAGCGAGCGGATCTCCGAGTTCCCGGCCGTTCCCGTGGGGGACCTCGCCCGCGTCGGCCTGGCTCCCGCGTGGGCGACCGTGAAGCTCGAGAAGGGCGCCGAGATCGTCGTGACGATCTCGTTCGGGTCCGCGAAGGCGGACTCCGGAGGCAAGGTCTATGCGAAGGTCGGCAGCGTCGTGGGCGTGGTGGACGACCGGGTCCGCGAGTCGCTCGACACGGAGATGTCGGCCTGGCGCGAAGGAAAGGTCCTGCCGGTCGATCTTCCCGCCCTGAGGCGCGTTTCCTTCGCGGCGGACGAGCTCCGGGCCGGAGCCGAGAAAGTGGATGGGGCGTGGCGCTCGGCGGGGCGCGACATCCCCGCGAACGTCGCCGAGGCTCTCGGAAGCGGCATCGCGCGCGCCGAGGTGAAGGCCTTCCTCCCGAGGCGCGCCGGAAAGGCCGCAAAGGAGAAGCCCGTCGCCACGCTCGAGCTCCTGACCGAGGGGGAGGCGCCGTTGCGGGTCGTCGCCTTCTTCGACGCGCCTTCCGGCGTCACGGGATTTCTGGCCGAGGCGACGGGCCGTCCGGAGCCGATGCTCGTCGACAAGAGCGTTCTCGACGACCTCACGCACCAGGCATCCGCCCTGCGCGACGCGGCGGCGGGGAAGCCGAAGGAGTCGTCCAGGGCACCGGCGGCCGAGAAGCACCGGCCGAGCCCGGAGCCCGGCCCGCTCGTGAAGATCGCGCCGGGCCCGAAGAAGTAGCCGGTCAGCCTTTTTTCGGGGTTCCGGGCGACGAACGGACCTGCTCTTTCGCGTCGTCGCCGTCGCGACGAACACCCATCGCGCGCGCGCGATCGTCCGCGTTCCGCTCGAGCGGGGCAAGACGG
>JAMQPJ010000650.1 GCA_023717585.1 Thermoanaerobaculia bacterium | reverse complement strand
TCGATCGCGCGGACGAGGCCACGCCCCTCGGGATCGGGTCTGGTCATGTGCTGCGCGTCGGACGCCGAGCCGTACCCGGAGAGGCGCGCGAGGATCACCGCTCCGCGCCGCCTGGCGTGCTCCTCCTCCTCGAGGAGGAGGAAGCCCGCCCCTTCGCCCAGAGTGAGACCGTCGCGAAGGGCGTCGAACGGCCGTGCGGCGGTCGGGCTGAGCGCGCGAAGCGAGTCGAAGCCCGAGAAGACGAAGGGGGAGATGGAGTCGGCTCCGCCGGCGAGAACCAGGTCCGCGTCTCCGCTCCGAATCCATTCCGCCCCGAGGCCGAGAGCGGCGGCGCCCGACGCGCAGGCGACGGAAACCGTGGAGACGGGGCCGCCGGCCCCATGTCGTATGGCGAGGTCGCGCGCGAGCGCGCCGGTCTCGCCGCGGGAAAGGCGTTCGGCTCCCGCCGTTCGCGATGCCAGCCATTCGGTGAGGGACCCGTTGCCGGCGAGGGTCGTCCCGACGGCGATTCCCGAACGCGCGCCCCCGAACGGCGGACGGGGGGCGAGGGCGGCGCGCGCGCCGCGCGCGCCGAGCGCGCCGAGCGCTTCATCGGCCGCGTCGTGCGCGAAAAGCGTCTCGCGTTCCGTTCCCTCCGCTCCCCGTTCGTCCTCGACCTCGATCAGGGCCGCGTGGCGCGCGTGGAAGCGCGCGGTGTCGAACCGCGCGACCGGTCGAATCGCCGATCGCCCGGAGAGCGCGCCCTCCCAGAACGCTTCCACGCCTCGGCCGAAGGCGGTCCGAGCCCCCATCCCCGTCACGACGACCCGCGGCGCGATCCCCACGTCGTCTCTATAATCGCTCCCCGCGCCCCCCGCGCGGCGCCGTCCGCCGCGAAAGTGCATTTCAGTCCATGAAAATCGTCATCGCGTCCGACGCGAAACAACCGAACGAGATCTACCGCGGCGCCCTGCTCGCGGCCGGAGCTCTGCCCGAAGAGGTCGTCGTCGTGCTCCCGGGCGACGCCGACCCCGGCGCGTTCGACGGCCTGGTCCTCGCGGGCGGCAGAGACGTGGACCCCGCGCGCTACGGCGAAACTCCGAACACGCCCGCTCTCGAGCTCCACACCGAGCGGGACACCCTGGACTTCACTCTCCTGTCCGCCGCGGAGAGGCTCCAGGCCCCCGTCTTCGGGATCTGCCGCGGGCTCCAGGTCGTGAACGTCGCGCTCGGAGGCACCCTGTGGCAGGACCTGCCTTCGCAGAGGGCGCGCGGCGTTTCGCACGAGACGGACGCGAATCCGCACGCCGAGAAGGACCATCCCGCGCACGTCGTGCGGGCGCGGCCGGCGTCCTCTCCCTCGCGCTTCGCGGCGGCCGTCGCCGCGCTCGACGGCACGTCCGTGAACTCGCGCCACCACCAGGGCGTGAAAGACCTGGCCCCGGGTCTCCTCGCGCTGGCCGCTTCACCGGACGATCTCGTCGAAGCTTTCGAACGGCCCGGGAGCGCGTTTCTCGCCTGTGTGCAGTGGCATCCCGAGAACCTCGTCGCCGAACGGAAGCAGAAGGCGCTGTTCGAGGCGTTCCTCGACGCCTGCCGCGCGCGGGCGCGCGCCAACGGCCGCGCGGGCGGCCCGCTCGTCTTCGTCTCCCTCGAAGGCACGCTCGCCGTCGTGAAGCTCGCGAGGCCGGCCGCAGGGAACTCCTTCGCGGGGGATATGGTCGAGATGCTCGCGGACACCGTCGCGGCGCTCGCGGAGGATCCGACGGTTCCGGCCATCATCCTGACAGGCCTGGGGGACGCGTTCTCCCGGGGGCTCGACCCGGAGCTCCTCTCGGCCCTTCTCGCGCTCGGCGACGAGGAGGGCTTCGCCTCCCAGCTCGACGCGCTCGCGCGGGCCGTGCGCACGCTCGCCTCGGCGCCCCGCCCGATTCTCGCGGCTATCGACGGTGCGGCTCTCGGCGCGGGCTTCGGCCTCGCGC
>JAMQPJ010000642.1 GCA_023717585.1 Thermoanaerobaculia bacterium | reverse complement strand
TCGAGTCCCGGCGCGCCGTCCGTGTCCGCGCGGGTGAAGGCCGCGATGGCCTCCTCGACGCGTCCCTGCATCGCCCTGAGGCGCCCCTCGACATCCGCCGCCACCGCGGGTTCGGCGCCGGCGGCGCGCGCCCGCGCGTGGTCCGCCTCGGCGCCCTCGACGTCCCCGTCCTGAAGCGCGTAACGTGCGGCCCGAAGGGCGAGCGCCGGATCGGGGGCCTCGTCGAACGCCCGGAGGATCGCCGCCCGCGCGAGCGCCGGCCGCGCCGCCATGCCGTACATCCCCGCGAGCCCCGCCCACGACTCTGCGCGAGCCGGTGGCGTCCCGTCGACCGCCGGAGCCAGGCGCCCGCGGGCTATCTTCTCTTCGAGGAGCCGGCCCACGTTGCCCTCATCCGGCCGGAAGAGGTCGCGCGGCGCGTCGAACTCGAGGATGGGGCGGTCATCCGTGTTGATCCGGCCCGCGCCCTCGACGAGCGCGTCGAGGTCGGCACGGCCGAGGAGGTACCGCGCCCAGAAGCCCGACGGCTCGGGCATCGCGAGGAAGCTGCGCGAATCCTCTCCGTACGTCCCCGCGAGGATCGCCTCGGCGCGGGCGCGCGACGCGACGAGCGGCGCCTCGGACCCGAGGAGGACGACGTCGGACCCATCCACCCACCAGACCTCCAGGTGCGGGAAGGAGCGCGCCAGGGTCGCGAGGACCGTCCGCAGCGTCTCCCACTTCAGACCATAGAGCTGGAGCCACTGCGCGAAGACGCCGCCCGGCTTCAGCGCCCGCCGGGCCGACGCGTAGAAGTCCGCCGTGAAGAGGTTCGAGACGCCCGCGCGCCAGAGGTTCGAGGGCTCCGAGAGGATCACGTCCCATCGCGCGCCCCCGGCCGCGATGAGGCTCCGGGCATCGACCGGGTGCAGGCGCACTTTCGGGTTCGTGAGGACGCCGTGGTTCACGTGCGCGAAACGCGCCGCCGCGCGGAACATCGCGGTCTCGAGCTCCGCGACGTCGACGCGCTCCACGCCCGGGGCCCGCGCTGCCGCGTCGGCCGTCACGCCGGACGCGAAGCCCACGACGAGGACCTCGCGCGGAGCAGGGTGGAGAACGAGCGGGACGATCGCGACGCCGAGCTGTGTCCCCATGTCGCCGACGTCCGACGCCTCGGGGTGGCCGTTCGAGAGCAGGGTCCGCGTGCGCGCCCCCTGCAGGACGGCGACCGTCGCGTTGCGGCCCTCCTCGAAGAACAGGCGCTCGACGTTCGAGACGCGCAGGCGCTGCTCGAACTCGAGGCGCGTGGCGGCCGGAGCCATGCGCGGGTAGGTGTCCGACCGCAGGAAAACCCAGTCGGGCCAGCGGGGGACGAGGAGAATACCCAGAGCGAGCGCCCCGGAGGCGACCGTCGCGGCGGCGCCCGGCCTGCCCCGCGCCGCGGCGAGCGCGAGGAGACCGGCGCCCAGGCTCGCGAGCGCCCCGAGCCGCAGGGTCGCCTGCGACCCGAGAACGGTCACGAGGACGAAGCCCGTCGCGAGGCTCCCGGCGAGCGTCCCGGCTGTGTTCACGAGCGCGGCCTTTCCGACGGACGTCCCGACGCCTCCGGGCCGGCCCGCGACGAACGCGAGGAGGAGAGGCATCCCTGCGCCTGCGACCGCCGCCAGCGG
>JAMQPJ010000579.1 GCA_023717585.1 Thermoanaerobaculia bacterium | reverse complement strand
GGCGCGCGTCGTGTCGGCGATCTGCCGGAGCCGGGCGGCCGCCTCGTCGGAAAGCGTCTGCTCCTCGTGCAGGCGCGCCTCGCCGAGGAGCGTGGCACGAATGCTCTGCTGCTGGTCGCGGCCGATGCCGTCCACGGCGAGCCAGTAAACCGCGGCCGGAACGAGCGCGACCGGAACGACGTACCAGAGAAGCCGCGCCACGAGGAACCGGCGGGGGTTCCACGCCACCGCATCCCGTTGGGAGGACGCCTCCTCCGAAAGAGGGCGGCCGGAGCCGGCGGCGCTCGCGCCCGGAATGTCCGGTTTCACCCGGAGAGGTTAGCGCGGTTCGGGCTCACTCGTATCGCAGGGCCTCGATGGGATCGAGCCGGCTGGCCTTCAGGGCCGGATAGAAGCCGAAGGCGATTCCGACGAGGGCCGAGAACACGAACGCGAGCCAGATTGCGCTCGGCTGCACCGAGACGGGCCACCCCGCGAAGCGGGCCACGGTGCGCTGGATCCCGATCCCGAGCCCGATTCCCACGGTCCCGCCCGTGACCGCGAGGACGACGGCTTCGACGAGGAACTGCGCGCGGATGTCTCCGCCCCTGGCCCCGATCGCCATTCGAACGCCGATCTCACGCGTCCTCTCGGTCACCGAGACGAGCATGATGTTCATGATTCCGATGCCGCCGACGAGCAGCGACACGCCCGCGATCGACCAGAGGAGCGCGCTCATCGTGCGGCTCTGCTCTTCGGCTTGCCGCAGCATTTCCGTCTGCGAGCGGATCATGAAGTCGTCGTCCTGGCCGGCGGCCTTGTTGATGCGGTGCCTCTGGCGGAGGAGGGCGGTGATTTCCTCCTGGGCGCGCTCGACGAGCTCGTTCGACGCCGCCGACGCGAGGATCGCGCCCACCGCCGTCGTCCCCATGATCTTCTTGCGCACGGTCTCGTAGGGGGCGATGACGATGTCGTCCTGGTCCTGCCCCATCGTGGAGCCGCCCTTGGACTCGAGGATACCCACGACCTTGAACGGGATGTTCTTGATGCGAATCGTCCTGCCGATCGGGTCCTCGTCGCCGAACAGGTTCGTCTTCACGGTTTGCCCGAGCACGCACACCTTGCTCGTCGTGCGATTGTCCTGATCCGTGAAGAACTGGCCGCTCGAGAGGTTCCACGAACGGATCAACGGCCAGTCGACCTCGCCGCCCTGAATGGACGTCGACCAGTTCTGGTTGCCGTAAATGACCTGCGCGACCGTGCGGATCGTCGCCGAGACGTACGAGACGGTCGAGACCTCGCGCTTGAGCGCCTCGACGTCGTCGCCCGAAAGGCGCGAGCTCCCGCCCCAGCCCGTCCGTGCGCCCGAGGACGTCGTCGTGCCCGGGAAGATCATGAGAAAGTTCGTCCCGAGGGACTTGAGCTGGTTTTCCGCCTGCAGGCGCGCCCCGTCCCCGATCCCGATCGTCGCGACGACGCACGCGACGCCGATGATGATCCCGAGAGCGGTGAGGAGCGAGCGCAGCTTGTTGCGCGAGAGCGCGCGGAACGCGACCTTCAGGATGTTGCCGGTCTTCGTCATGGCGAACCTCCCGCGTCCGCGGCCCGCGCCACGGCCACGACGCGCCTCTTCGTCACGGGAACGTCCGAGAGAATTCGCCCGTCGCGGAACGTCACGACGCGTTTGGCGTGCTCGGAGATGTCGGACTCGTGCGTGATGAGCACGACCGTCTTTCCCTCGTCGTTCAGCTCCTGGAAGATCGCCATGACTTCCACGGACGTCTTCGAGTCGAGGTTGCCGGTCGGCTCGTCGGCGAGGAGGATCGCGGGGTCGTTCACGAGGCTCCGCGCGATGGCGACGCGCTGCTGCTGCCCGCCCGAGAGCTGGGCGGACGTGTGGTCCCATCGGGGGCCGAGGCCCACGCGCTCCAGGCATTTCATCGCCTGCGCCCGGGCCTGCACATCGGTGATCTTCCTCTTCGTCGAGTAGAGGAGCGGGAGCTCGACGTTCTCGAGCGCGTTCGTCCGCGAGAGCAGGTTGAAGCTCTGGAAAACGAACCCGATCTTGTCGTTCCGGATGCTCGCGCGTTCGTCGCGGTCGAGACCCGACACGTCGACTCCCTCGAGCGCGTAGCGTCCCGCGGTCGGGCGGTCCAGGCATCCGACGATGTTCATGAACGTGGACTTGCCCGATCCCGACGGGCCCATGACCGCGAGGAATTCGCCCGGTTCGACGGTGAGCGAAATCCCGTCGAGCGCGCGCACTTCCGTCTCGCCCATCTGGTAGACGCGCGTGAGGTCCTCGATTTCGATGACGGGGCGTGTCACGGTGCGGCCTTCAGAACGGGCGGCGTCCGCCGCCGGGAGCTCCCTGGCCGCCGCCGCCCGGCGCGCCGGCCCGGGCCGTCGCGAGACCCACGATGACTTCGTCGCCCTCCTTCACGTCGTCCGTGCGGATCGCCGTCAGGTTCCCGTCGGTGATCAGGGTCCGGACCGTGACGGGCTTCAGCTTGCCGCCCGTGCCCGGGACCTCGACATAGAGGGTGCCGGTCCCGGCCGAGGGACGCGGGCCGCCCGTGCCGGAACCGCGCCCGCCGCGCCCGCCCGTTCCGGGAGGAGCGGCCCGCTCGGAAGTCGCCGGTGGCGCGGACGACGCCGTCCCGTTCTTTCCCGCCTCCTTCGATTTGTCCTTGCGCGCCTCGGCCGCGAGATCCGCGTTGTCCGGCCGGAAACGCAGGGCCGAATTCTGAACGCGCAGGACGTCCTTGCGCACGTCGACGGGAACCTGCACGTTCGCGGTCATACCGGGCTTCAGCTTGAGGTCGAGGTTCGCGACGTCGAGCACGACGGGATAGGTCACGACGTTCTGCACCGTCTGCGGCGAGAGGCGGATCTGCGAGACGGCTCCCTTGAAAGGCTGGTCGGAAAAGGCGTCGACCGAGAAGGACGCTTCCTGTCCGATCCTGATGCGGCCGACGTCGGCCTCGTCGATGTTCGTGAGGACCTGCATCTTCGTGAGGTCCTGCGCGATCGTGAAGATGACGGGGGCCTGGAAGGACGCCGCCACGGTCTGGCCGACGTCGTACTGCCGGTCGACGACGACGCCGTCGATGGGGGACATGATCCGCGTGTACGAGAGGTTCGTTTCGGCCTGCTTGAGCGCGGCCTGCGACTGCGCGACGGCCGCCGCGGCCGAGTCCCGCGCCGTCTGCGCGCCGTCCAGCTCGGACTGGGCGAGCAGCTGCTGCTTCTCGAGATTCTTCGAGCGGGTGAGAGAGATCTCGGCGCTGCGAAGCTCGACCTTCGCCTTTTCGAGATCCGCGCGGCGCTGCTCGACCGACTGCTGAAACGGCGTCGGATCGAGCTCGGTGAGGAGCTGCCCTTTCCTGACCGTCGAATTGAAGTCGACGTAGAGCTTCGCGATGATGCCCGATACCTGACTGCCCACCTTGACCGTCGTGACGGCCGACAGAGTCCCCGTGGCGGTCACCGTCGCGACCACGTCGCCCCTGTCGAGCTTGCCCTTGCGGTACTTCGGCTCGGCCGACCCGCGGCGCGTGAAAAAGTAGGCGCCGGCGAGAGCCGCGACCGCCACGACGATTCCGATGATCAGGGCCTTTTTCCTCATGAGATCTAAAAAACCACCGACAGGCCGAGCTGAAAGGCCTTCACGACCGCCGTCCCCGAAAGCGTCCTCATCGACCGGGCACTGTACTCGATCGTGGCCGCCAGGCCCTTTCGCGGCATCCAGACGACGCCCGGCAGATGAAGCGCCTCGGTGGCTTCGGCTCCGCGATAGCGCCAGACCGAATAGAGATAGCGATAGGTGACGGACGGGAACTCGGCGCGAAACCCGACGAGTCCGGCCGTCGCGTCGTCGTAGCCGAGGCGGCAGGGCGCTCCCGGCACGCAGCGTTCTCCCGACCTCGCGAAGCCCTCCAGGAGGAGCGCGATCGGCCCCAGGGTCGCGGTGACGTCGAGGGCGACGTCCGTCCTGCGGAATGAACCGGCGCCGTCCCTCCGGTCGAGCGCGGCGGACGCGACGGAGACCGCCGGCTTGAGCGACCAGAGACCCTTGTTCACGAGATAGAAGACCCGCGCCTCGAGGCCGTCCCGGAGGACACGCGTCGGGTCGGACTCCACGCCGCGGCCGTCGTCTTCCCAGGAGACGCGGTCGTTCTGCCCGTAAGCGCTCGCGCTCCACCCGAGCGTGTCGTACCCGAGCCGCTTCTCCCCCGCGAGACCCGCGCCCCAGTCGGGGTTGCGCGTCACGCCGTTCGCCGTGAAAAGGGTTCCGGAGAAGGACTCGTCCGCGAGGCCGACGTCCCGCTGGAGCTTTCCGACCCTCACGGCGCCGATCGGCGTCGCGCAGGAGACCCAACCCTCTTCCAGCCACACGGACCCGTCGTAATACGGGCGGAAGAGGCCCGCTCGGCCGCGCACCTCGGCTTTCGCGGCGAAACCGCCGCGGACCCATTCCGCCGTGAGCGAGCCGTAGAGGAACTCCGCGAATCTCTCGCGCCTTTCCGAGACGGGTTCGTAGGCGCAGAGGACCGCTTCGACCCGGAATTTCGGGAGATCCGGATCCGTTTTCACGCTCGCGTCCTGTCCCCGCGCGGCGGGGAGGATGCTCACGGCCAGCAGCGCGGAAAGCGCGAGAACCCGGCGCCTCAACACAATCGTTATATTACGCACACTTGGAGGATCCCATCAGTTCTTCCCTCGATCTCGAAATCCCGTTTCACGTCGAGCGCCTCGCGAACGGTCTCACGGTCGTCGTGTCTCCCCAGCGTGGAATCCCGCTCGTGACGGTGGACGTGACGTACGACGTCGGAAGCCGGGTCGAACCGGCCGGAAAGACCGGATTCGCGCACCTCTTCGAGCACCTCATGTTCGAGGGTTCGGAGAACGTGGGCAAGGGCGAGCACTTCCGCCTCGTGGCCGAAGCGGGCGGCTCGATGAACGGGACGACGTCCGAGGATCGCACGGACTATTTCGAGACGCTTCCGGCCGAATGCCTCGACCTCGGCCTCTTCCTCGAATCCGACCGGATGCGGTCTCTCGTCCTCACGCAGGAAAAGCTCGACAACCAGCGGGAGGCGGTGAAGGAAGAGAAGCGGCTGCGCGTGGACAACCAGCCCTATGCCTCGTCGTTCGAGGCCGCGGACGACCTCGCGTACGACGCGTTTCCGTACAAGCACTCCGTCATCGGGTCGATGGACGACCTCGGCGCGGCCTCTCTCGACGACGCGCGGGACTTCTACCGCCGCTACTATGCTCCCGGAAACGCGCTTCTCGCCGTGGTCGGCGACGTGGACGCCGGTGACGCCTTCCGCCGGGTGAAGAACGCATTCGAGGAGGTTCCCCCGCGGGAGACGCCGCCGCCCTTCGCATTCGAGGAGCCCGCACCCACCGGCGAGAGGCGCCGGGAGGTCACGGACAAGCATGCGGCGATGCCGGCCCTTCACGTCAACTTCAAGGTGAAAGAGCGCCGCCACCCCGATTTCTTCGCGCTTTCGGTCGTGGAGCGCATCCTCGGCGCGGGCGAATCGGGCCGGCTCTGGCGCCGCCTCGTGAAGGACGAATCGCTCGCGTTGTCGCTGTCGGTGTCGCTCGACGAACGCCGCGGTCCCTCGCTCTTCCGCGTCTTCGCGCTGGCGCGGCCCGGCGTCACGCTCGAGCGCCTCGAGGCGGAGATCCTCCTCGACCTCGAACGTTTCGCCGCCGACGGCCCCACGCAGCGCGAGATGGAGCGGTCCCGGCGCATGATCCTCGCGAGCGCCATACGCGCCACGCAGACGACGCAGAACATCGCCTTTCTCCTGTCCGCGTACGGCGTCTACGACGGAGACCCCGGCCTGTTCCCCCGCGATATCGAGGCCGTCCTCGCGCTGGACGCGGCGGCCGTCCGGGAAGCCGCGGAGCGCCTCCTCGTGGCCGCGCGCCGCTCGGTCGTCACGGTCGTGCCCGTCGTGCCCGAAGACTCCCGGGAGGCCGCGTGAGCGGAAAGCGCCTGCCCCCGCCGCCTTCGGCCCCGCTCCCCTTCTCCTTGCCCACGTTCACCGGGACGCTTCTCACGAGCGGCGTCGCCGTGCGCGCCGCACGCTGGGGCCGGCGTCCCACGGTCGCGGTCGCCGTGCTTTTTCCCGGAGCGGGAAGCGCGGCCGATCCGACCGCACGCGAGGGCATGGCCGAGATCACGGGCGACACGTTTCTCGGCGGTACGAGGGGGCGCAACGCGCGCGAGCTCGGGGAGGCGCTCGACGACCTCGCCGCGGTCCTCGAGGTCTCCACCGGGAGCGATTCGTCCGTCGCGCGCCTCTTCGTGCTCGAGAGGGATCTCGACGAAGGGCTCGCCCTCCTGGCCGAGGTCCTCACGGAATCCACGTTTCCCGAGGACGAATTCGAGAAGAACCGCGGGCGACAGATCGACGTCCTGGCCGAGCAGCGCTCCGAGCCCGACTTCCTCGCGCGCGAGCGCCTGCTCGATCGGCTCTACCCCGGCCACCCGTACGGGCGCCTCACGGCGACGGAAAGAGGCCTCGCGTCGCTCAACCGCGACGACGTCGCCGCCTTCGCGGCCTCGCGCTTTTCCCTCGCGAACGCCACGCTGATCCTCGCGGGCGCCGCGGATCCCGACGCGCTTCTCAGAGCAGCCGAGCGGGCCTTCGGGGGCCTCCCCGCCGGCGTCCTCTCGCCGCCCGCCGTCGTCCCTCCCCCGCCGGCCGTCCCGGGTTTCTCGATTCACCTCGTGAACCGGCCCGGCTCGGTGCAGACGAACCTGCTCTTCGCCAGGCTCGCGGTCGCCCGCCGGAACCCCCGCTTCACGACGGCTCTCGTCGCGAACCAGTCGCTCGGCGGCGGCGCGTCTTCGCGGCTCTTCCACGTCCTTCGGGAGGAGCGCAGCCTCACTTACGGCGCGTACTCTTCCGTCTCGGCGCGCGTCGCGGCAGGTCAGTTCGGCGCCTCGATCGACTGCCGGACCGAGGTGACGCGCGAGGCCTGCGCCGGGCTCTTCGACCTGATCCGCGCCTACGCCTCGGAGGGGCCGACGGCCGAGGAACACGACCGCTCCCGGAAGTTCCTTCTCGGCAATTTTGCGATTCAGCGGGAGACCCCGGGCGGCGTCGCCCAGGACGAGATCGCGAGGCTCCTCCACGGGCTGCCCGAGGACGAGTGGGCCACGTGGCGGGACCGCGTCCACGCCGTCTCGCGCGAAGAGGCGTTCCTGGCCGCGCAGGAATTCTTCGACCCGGCAACGGGGATCATGGCCGCCGTCGGCGACGCGAAACTGATCCGGCCCGTCCTGGACGAGTTCGGGGAAACGACCCTCTGGGACGCGGACGGCCCGCGATCGTGACCCGCGCTGCGCCGGGGAGCCCTGAGCGAGAACCCTAGACCGGACCCGGACTCTCAGGCGCCGGGGCCTCCTCTGATTCGCCCGGCTCCCGCCTGTCAAAGCGGGAGGCGCGCGCATCCTGCGTCCTTCGGAGCCGCGTTCGAAACGTCAGGACCTCGAGCTGCCTCAGCCGCTCGGCCTCCCCCGAGCGGTGGCGCTGCTGGTGACGTGCGACCGCGAGGAGCAGCGCGCTCGTCACGTATTCGCGGCGCTCGTCGGGCCGGCCGAACCTCTTCTCGAACCCGCGCGTCCAGGGAAGCCGCAGCGCAACCGCGTCCTCCTCGGAGAGGAGCCCGAGCGTGACTTCCTCCGCGAGCTCTCGCGACACCCGCGCGCGCTCGGCGAGCAGCGCGGGCGCCCAGGCGAGCACGGC
>JAMQPJ010000567.1 GCA_023717585.1 Thermoanaerobaculia bacterium | reverse complement strand
GGGCATCCGCACGGCGCGCGGTCCGAGCGAGAGGAAGAGGCGGATCGTCTGGCCGCTCTTGACGGCCGTATCGGCCGCCGGGCTCTGCGCACGCACGCGGTGCGCGGGCACGGCGTCGTCGAACGCCTCCTGGGCCGCGTCCACCTGCACGGAGAGGCCGAGCTCGGCGGCGCGGGCCGACGCCTCGTCGGGCGTGAGGCTCACGAAGCTCGGCGTCTTGAGGGACTTGCCCGCGACGAATCGCGTGAACGAGATCCAGGTCGCGGTCGCGAGGACACCGGCCAATACCATCGCGTACAGCACTCTCCCGAAGACCCCTCCCATGGCGGCACTCTAGCAGGAGCCCCATGTCCTTGACTCGCCTCGGGAGGACGCCGAGACTCGATGCCCCATGGTCGAGGTCGCCTCTCCAGAGCCACGGTCCCCCGCGCTTCCCTTCTCGCGGGCGGACCTGCACCTGCACACGAACGCATCGATCTTCAAGTACTTCCGCGCGGGCAACACGCGCGACTCGTACAACGACCCCGACGAGACGTACCGCCTCG
Source organism: Thermoanaerobaculia bacterium (assembly GCA_023717585.1). Classification (GTDB taxonomy): domain Bacteria; phylum Acidobacteriota; class Thermoanaerobaculia; order UBA5066; family UBA5066; genus Fen-183. Next base: position 1,518 of record JAMQPJ010000567.1, on the reverse strand, counting down.
CGAAGGCCCGCGGAATGGACTTCGTGACGTTCACGGACCACGACACCGTGGACGGCTGCCTCAAGTTCCAGGACCGCCATCCGGACTACGCCGATTTCTTCGTCTCGGCCGAGATCGAGACCTTCTTCCCGCGCACGGGCCACCGCATCCACGTGAACGTCTTCGACCTCGCCCTGCCGCAATGGAAGGTCATCAACGTCAAGCGGAGGAACATCTTCGACCTCGTCGAGTACCTCAGGGCCGAGAACCTCCTCTACTCGGCGAACCACCTCTTCCAGTCCTACCGGATGCGCCAGGCTCCCGAGGACTTCTTCACGAAGATGCTCGAGCTGTTCGACGTCTTCGAGGTCAAGAACGGCTCGATGGCCTACCAGCACAACGCGCTCGTCGAGGATCTCCTGACGGCCGCGAAGGAGAAGCGCGGCTCGCTCGCCCTCATCGGCGGCTCGGACGCGCACACGTACCCGCCCGTCGCGAGCGTCTTCACGATGGCGCCCGGCGCCACGTGGAAGGAGTTCCTCGGGTTCGTCCGCGAGGGCGAGTGCCTGTCCTGGGGCACGGAGATGGGCTTCACGACCGTCCTCGCGGACGTCTACAAGCTCCTCGGGAAGTACTATTCGACCGTCGTGGATTTCCGGAATCCCGAGTTCACGGCGATGGAGAAGGCGCGGCACTTCCTGATCGCGCTCGCGTCCGTGCCGTTCAACGCCGCGGGAGTCCCCGCGGCCGTCTACTCGCTGAACTACGCCAAGCAGCTCGCCCTCTCGCGGCGCCTCAAGACGCACTTCGACCGGAAGGGGCTGTCGGGGAACTAGGCGGACCGAGGGCTCGCGGCGATAGAATTCTTCCGTGAGCGCCATACCCCGGACACCCGCAATTGGGGGATCCTTCCCCGCGCAACCCGACAGGACGGCGACACCGCGAAGAACGGACGCGGCGACCGCCCTCTTGACCATTCAAAGAAATCCTCACCAGCAAGACGGAAAGCGAGCCGCTCTCACGAAGCAGGAGCGACGTTCTTCCGCGGGTACTTCGTCTCGACGTAGTCGTCGACCAGCCTCCGGAACGCCGCCGACAGCTCGTCGTAGTTGCCCTTGAGCGTCGCGAACTTCTGACCGTCGACGTAGACGGGGCAGCTGGGCTCCTCGCCCGTGCCCGGCAGCGAGATCCCGATGTTCGCGGCCTTCGACTCCCCCGGCCCGTTCACGATGCACCCCATGACGGCGAGCGTCATCGTCTCGACGCCCTCGTGGCGCGCCTTCCACACCGGCATCTGCTCGCGCACGTAGCCCTGGATGCGCTCGGCCAGCTCCTGGAATGTCGTCGAGGTCGTCCGCCCGCAGCCCGGGCAGGCGGTCACGGACGGCGCGAAGCTCCGGATCCCGAGGGACTGGAGGAGCTCGCAGGCCGCGTAGACCTCCTCGCGGCGGTCGCCGCCCGGACGTGGCGTGAGCGACACCCGAATCGTATCCCCGATGCCCTCATTGAGAATGATGGCGAGGGCAGCGGCCGACCACG
>JAMQPJ010000551.1 GCA_023717585.1 Thermoanaerobaculia bacterium | reverse complement strand
CGTCCCCCGCGATCTCGTAGAGGTTGAACCCGGCCCGGATCCGCGGGTCGGGGTGGTCGAGCGCGGCGCCGCTCGCGGAGACGACGTCGAGCGTCCCCGTCGAGGTCTTGAGCGCGACGCGCGACCTCGCGTGGATGTGGCCGAAGAGAACCAGCCCGCGCGGGAGGCGATCGACGGCGCGTCGGAGCCGGTCCGCGTCGAGCAGGCCGTCGCGCAGGCGGGCGAGGCGGCTTCGCCCGTCCACGGGGGGATGGTGGAGGAGGACAACGGGTGTGCGGGACGCGACCTCGGGGAGCGCGAGGACTCTTTCGAGAGCGGCGAGCTGCTCGCGACCGAGGACGCCGGCCGACACGAACGGCGGGCGCGGGACGGCGCTCGAAAGGCCGATGATCGCCGCGGGCCCGCGCAGCTTCACGAGCGGGTAGTCGCCGGCAGGCAGCCTCACAGCGAGATCGGGACGCTCGCCGGTGACGAACGGAGCGAAGTGGTGCGGGAACCGGCGCTCGCGTCCGACGGCCGGCAGATAGATGTCGTGGTTTCCCGGCACGACCGTCACCTCGACCCGGCGCGCGACTTCGTCGAGCAGGCGGCGCGCCTCAAGGAACTCGCTCTCGTGCGCCATGTTCGTGATGTCACCCGTCACGACGACGTGGTCGGAACGCGCGGCGGCTTCCTCGAGCACGGCGTTCAGGTACTCGCGCCGGTGGACGCGCCCGCGCCGGAGGACGACGTTCGCCCATCCCGTGATCCGCTTGTTGAAAAGCATGCGGCGCCACTCGGCGCCGAGGCGGGACAGGACGTGGACGTCGGAGACGTGGGCGATGCGGAGCACGCGGCCCGCGAGATCCATGGCGTCAACCCATCAGGCTCGTGCGGCCCGCCGCGATCGCCACGCAGACGACCGCAAGCACGAGGGCGGGGACGAAGTTCTCGTGAAGGCGCCGGTGCGTCTGGATGGCGCCGAGCATAAGCAACGCAAGACATACCGCTGCGATCGGCGTGAGCACGGGCGCGATGTGCAACGCTGCCGGCACCACGAGCCCGATCGCGCCCGCCACCTCGGCGAGACCGAGCAGCTTGATGCGGCCGGGCGGCCACGTCGCGGCCCAGTGCATCTTCCCGACGAGCTTCTCCTTCGGCGTCACGAGCTTGAGCACGCCCGTGAGGAGGAAGACGAGCGCGGCGAGTCCCTGTGCGATCCAGAGTGCGGTGGTCATGACGAAAAAATCTCCCTTTCCCGGAGGTGTGGAAATGCCCGGTGCGTCCGCGAGAGCGGCAGGGGCTCTCGCGGACGACAGGGTGGGACCATTACGCGGCGGCGGTGGACCGCTGGAACTCGCGCGCTTCGCTGCGCACCCAGCTCGACGTCACGATGCGTGTGATTCCGCTGAACAGGACGCCTGCGCCGACCATCGTGCCGATCGCCCAGATCGAGCTGACGGGCCACTGCGCGAGAATCAGAATCCCGAGAAGGAGGCTGAAGAAGCCGCTCAGGAAGAACCAGCCTCGGCCGGCCCCCTTGGGAGCCGAAAAGCCGAGGATCGTCTCGACGACGGCCTCGGCGATCAGCATCGCCCCGAGCACCGCGGTGAGCGTCACGACGCCCATGCCCGGCAGCGCGATCAGACACAGCCCGGCGACGCCGTAGAGGATGCCGAGCAGGAGCTTGAGAAAGAACTGCCCGGGGGTGGGCGAGGTGAACGCGAAGATCAGTTGCGCGACCGAGGCGACGAAGAGCGCCGCCCCCAAGAAGACGGTGGACGCGGTGGCGGTCGCGAGCGGGTAGAAGATCATGGCGGCGCCGACGGCGGCCGTCAGGAAGCCCATGAAGATGCTCCAGCCGGCGTGCTTGGAGACTTCCTTTGAGAGCGTATCCGTGGTCATGACAAATTCTCCTGTTGGTTTTCCTGGTTTCAGACCGGGGTGTGCGCGAGCTGCTTGAGCGCGCTCGCGGCGGCTTTCGCGTTCTGCTTGAGGACGTCCTTCTTGGCTTTCTGGCGCGCTTCGAACGCGTCCTGCCGCTGTGCGGCCTTCACGATCTTCGCGTCGATCTTCGCCTCGAGCAGGTCGATCTTCTTTTGAAGCTTTGCCTTCCGGTCGGCATGAGACTTCGAGACTTCGCTCTTGAGCTGCTTGATGTCCGCTTTCATGGCGGCGATCTCCTTCTGGTCGGCGCTCTCACGCACCTCCCAGAGCGAGCGGCGGTACACGACTCCTCCGAGCGCCTCCATCCGGACGTCGACCGGCGTCGTCCACTCCTCGTCGATTTCCGCGATGATCGCGACTTTATTTGGCGTCAGCGATTTCGTGACGTCGTCAACGAAATCCGAGCCGACGCGAATGTCGTCAGCGTCGTAGAGCGCACCGAGCGCGAGGCCCGATGCGGCACCGATGGCCAGCCCCACCGGTCCACCCAGCACCCCGATCAGGCTGCCCACGGCCGTGCCCGTGAGCGTGCCGATCGGCCCGGAGTCGTCGAGCTGCTTGACGCTGACGGTACCGTCCGCATGCTTGACGACCACCGCCCCCGCGTAAATACTGAAGCTGCCTGCGCGCTCCAGCTGCTTGAGGGCCGACTCGCCCTCGAAGGCCTTCTTTTCATTGTCGAACACCACGACCAGCATCCGTTCCATTTTCGTTTCTCCTTTTGGGTCCGTCGGTAAAGAGCGCGTCACTCGGACTCGCCGAGCCTCTCCCTCTCCAGAAGGACCCAGGCGCGGACGTACGGCGGAAGGTTGCGGAGCTCGAGGCCTCCCCGCTCGACCGCCGCCAGGTAGCGGACCGCGTCGAGATCGACGAGTTCCACCTCCTGGAGGTCGAGGGCGACGGGGTTCGGCATCTCCGCGATCAGGGCCTTCAGCTCTTGGACGTCCGGCGAGGCGATCCTTCCGACGAGCTTGAGAAGCGTCGGCGAGTCGTTCGGGGCGGGCTCAATCCTAAGAACCATCGATGGCCACTAGGGCAAGCGGGGTGCCAACGTGAAATCGTTGACGCCGAATCACTTGAGCGCGGCGCCCGATGGCGAACCTCGGCAATTGGCGGGTTTCGACACCGCCATTTGCGCGAGCCGCCGACCTATCCGGCCTTGAATCGATGCTTGTCGATGTGCAGCGAACGGATCTTCGATTCGAGCGTGGAGCGGGGGATGCCGAGCTCGGCCGCTGCGCCGTCCGGCCCGGAAACGCGGCCGCGCGACCGCGCAAGGGCGCTCTCGATCCACTCCTTCTCTTCGCGACTGGAGAGCCGGCCGAGCCGCCGTGCGCCTCCCGCGGCCCGGGCCGCCGGCCGGGCGAACCACGTCTCGTCGACCGCCAGCGTGCCCTCGCTCAGGATCACTGCCCGCTGGATGACGTTCTGCAATTCGCGGACGTTTCCCGGCCAGTCGTAGGACCGGAGCAGATCCATGGCCCTCCGGCTCACGTCCGTGATCCTCTTCCCCGCCTTCGCGGCATAACGCTGCGTGAGGTACTCGACGAGCAGCGGGATGTCCTCGGCGCGGTCCCTCAGCGGCGGCACGTGGAT
>JAMQPJ010000108.1 GCA_023717585.1 Thermoanaerobaculia bacterium | reverse complement strand
CTTTTCGGCTGACGGACGGCCCCGGAGCGCCGCAGGAGTCACAGGAGTTCGAGGCCGCGGTGCGGGCACTCGAAAAGGACGTCGCCCGGCTCGCGCCGCCTTTCGGCACCGTTCACCTTCCGGCCGAGAACCAGAAGGTGGCGCCGGGCTTCTGGTGCCACGGCTGGGCGCTCGACGACTCGGGCATCGCGGAGATTCGCGTTGCGGTCGCTCAGTCCGCTGCAGCCGCTCCCGTCCAGATCGGCCGCACGTGGCCGGGGCTCGCCGAGGCCTTTCCGGACTACGAGGCCCCGGGAAACGGCGGCTACGGATTCCTCGTCCCCGACCTTCCGGCCGGACCCCACGAACTGAGGATCACCCTCGTCGGGCGCGACGGGGGCGAGACTGTGATCTCGCGCCGGATCGTCGTCGGGCCCTGAGGGGCCGGTCCCGCGGAAAGCCCTTATAATCCGCGCCCTCATGGACGCGACCTCGATCTCCAAAATCGGCCGGAAGGCGGGCGCCAGCGCCACGGTGCAGGGCTGGCTCTACAACAAGAGGTCGTCGGGAAAGATCCAGTTCCTGATCGTCCGCGACGGCACCGGCTACCTCCAGGTGGTCATCCCGAAGGCCGAGGTCCCGGCGGAGGTCTGGGAAGCGGCCGAGAAGGCGACGCAGGAGTGCTCGCTGGAGGTTTCGGGCTCCGTGCGCGAGGAGAAGCGCGCGCCGGGCGGCTACGAGATGAGCGGCGCCTCGGTCCGCGTCCTCGGCGAGTCACCGGACTACCCGATCTCGCCCAAGGAGCACGGGGTCGACTTCCTGATGAACCTCCGGCATCTCTGGATGCGCTCCTCGCAGCAGCACGCCGTGCTGCGCGTGCGCTCGGAGATGGAGCAGGCGATCGCGGACTTCTTCTACGAGCGTGAGTACGTGCGGATCGATTCGCCCATCCTGACGGGCTCGTCGGTCGAGGGCACCTCGACGCTCTTCGAGACGGACTACTTCGGCGACAAGGCATACCTCTCGCAGTCCGGCCAGCTCTACCTCGAGCCCGCGGCCGCGGCCTTCGGCAAGGTCTACTGCTTCGGGCCGACCTTCCGCGCGGAGAAGTCGAAGACCCGGCGGCACCTGACCGAGTTCTGGATGGTCGAGCCCGAGGTGGCCTTCCTCGAGTTTGAGGGGCTCTGCGAGCTCGCCGAAGATTTCGTGACGGCGCTCGTCGAGCGCGCCTTGAACCGCTGCGCGGAGGACCTGAAGCGGCTCGAGCGCGACACGACGAAGCTGGAGACGGTCAAGAAGCCGTTCCCGCGAATCACGTACCGCGAAGGAATCGCCGCGCTCCAGGGCAAGGGCTTCCCGGTGAAGTTCGGCGACGATCTCGGCGCCGACGAGGAGACGGCCCTCTGCGCCGATGCCGATCGGCCGCTCATCGTTTCGCGCTTCCCGGTCGCCATCAAGTCGTTCTACATGCAGCCCGACCCGCAGGATCCCGAGGTGGTGCTCGGCCTCGACATGCTCGCGCCCGAAGGGTACGGCGAGATCATCGGGGGATCGCAGCGGATCCACGATCTGGCCCTCCTCGAGAAGCGGCTGGAGGAGCACAAGCTGCCCCGCGAGGCCTACGAGTGGTATCTCGACGTGCGCCGCTACGGCACCTTCCCGCACGCGGGGTT